>JBOIFZ010000327.1:0-4314 GCA_050741735.1 Burkholderiales bacterium | reverse complement strand
GAGATCAAGACCAAGCCCACGCAGCACTCGGTGAAGGAGCTGCGCGAGATCGGCATCCAGCCGGACATCCTGCTGTGCCGCGCCGACCGCGTGGTGCCGGACAACGAGCGCCGCAAGATCGCGTTGTTCACCAACGTCGAGGAGGAAGCCGTAATTTCGGCGGTGGACGTGGACTCGATCTACAAGATTCCGGGGCTGCTGCACCTGCAGAAGCTCGACGAGATCGTCTGCCGCAAGCTCGATATCAAGGCGCCGCCGGCGGACCTGTCGCAATGGGAAAAACTGGTGCACGCCCGCGAGCACCCGGCCCACGAAGTCAATATTGCGCTAGTCGGCAAGTACGTGGACCTGACCGAATCCTACAAGTCGCTCTCCGAGGCGCTTGCCCACGCCGGCATGCACAACAGCACCCGGATCAACATCCAATACATCGACTCGGAAAGCATCGAGACGGAAGGCGTCGGGGGGCTGGCGAACATGGACGCAATCCTGGTCCCAGGCGGTTTCGGCAAGCGCGGCGTCGAGGGCAAGATCAAGGCGATTCGCTACGCCCGCGAGAACCGTGTGCCTTACCTGGGCATCTGCCTGGGAATGCAGCTCGCGGTTATCGAATACGCACGCCACGTGGCCGGAATGGAAGGCGCGCACAGCACCGAGTTCGAGCCCGACACGAGGTATCCGGTGATCGCGCTGATTTCGGAGTGGCAGGACCGCAGCGGAAAGCTGGAACGGCGCAGCGAGACTTCGGATCTCGGCGGCACCATGCGGCTGGGCGGCCAGGAATGCCTGCTGATGCCCGGTTCACTGGTGCACGGCATTTACGGCACCGACAGGATCGTGGAGCGCCATCGCCACCGTTACGAAGTCAACAACGGCTACCTGCCGCGACTCAAGGAGGCGGGAATGCGCATGAGCGGCATCTCGCCCAGCCACGAACTCACCGAGATGATCGAACTGCCCGACCATCCCTGGTTTGTCGGCTGCCAGTTTCATCCCGAATTCACCTCCACCCCGCGCGCGGGCCATCCGTTGTTCTCGGGGTTCATCCGGGCGGCGGTGCGCTACGCCGAAGGCGATGCCGCAGCGCCGGAACGCGAAATGGCGAAACTCAAGAGCATCGCCTGATGCACACCCCATGAAACTCTGCGGCTTCGAAGTCGGCCTTGACCGGCCGTTATTCTTGATCGCAGGCGCGCCCGGACACGGCGGCGCGGAGCGCTCGGGGCGGGCAGGGCGCGATAAGGCCCTGCGTGGGAAAGTGCAACTATGAAACTCTGCGGCTTCGAAGTCGGCCTTGACCGGCCGTTATTCTTGATCGCAGGGCCGTGCGTGGTCGAATCCAGGGAAATGGCGCTGGATACGGCAGGCAAGCTCAAGGAAATCGCCGCGGCGGTCGGCGTGCCTTTCATCTACAAGTCCTCGTACGACAAGGCCAACCGCAGCTCCAGCAAGTCATTCCGCGGCCTGGGCATGGACACCGGCCTGCAGATACTCGCCGAAGTGCGCAAGCAAATCGGCGTGCCGGTGTTGACCGACGTGCACGCCGAGGACGAGATTGCCGCCGTCGCGGCGGTGGTTGACGTGCTGCAAACCCCGGCTTTTCTGTGCCGGCAGACCGATTTCATCCGCGCGGCGGCGATGAGCGGCAGACCGGTCAACATAAAGAAAGGGCAGTTCCTCGCCCCCGGCGACATGAAGAACGTGGTGGACAAGGCGCGCGAGGCGAGCGGCAAGGACAACATCATGGTGTGCGAGCGCGGCGCCTCGTTCGGTTACAACAATCTGATTTCCGACATGCGTTCGCTGGCGATCATGCGCGAAACCAAGTGTCCGGTGGTATTCGATGCGACGCATTCGGTGCAGTTGCCTGGCGGGCAGGGCACCTCCAGCGGCGGCCAGCGCGAATTCGTGCCGGTGCTGGCGCGGGCGGCGGTGGCGACCGGAGTGGCCGGGGTATTCATGGAAACGCATCCGAACCCGGACAAGGCGCTCTCTGACGGACCGAATGCCTGGCCGTTGCATCTGATGAGGGCGTTGCTGGAAACACTCAAGGCGCTGGATGAACTGGTCAAGAAGCGCGGCTTTGTCGAGAATGCGCTGATGACCAATCCGGCTCGGTAACCAACAATCAGTACACCAAGAAGGAATAAGAATGAGTTCGATCGTCGACATCGTGGCACGCGAGATTCTGGATTCGCGCGGTAATCCGACCGTGGAAGCCGACGTGCTGCTCGAGTCGGGCGTTAGCGGCCGGGCGGCGGTGCCTTCGGGCGCATCCACCGGCACGCGCGAAGCCATAGAGCTGCGTGACGGCGACAAGGGCCGCTATGGCGGCAAAGGCGTGCTCAAGGCGGTGGAGAACGTCAATACCGAGATCTGCGAAGCTATCGTAGGCCTGGACGCGGTCGAACAGAGCTTCATCGACCAGACGCTTATCGACCTCGACGGCACCGAAAACAAGTCGCGGCTTGGCGCCAACGCCCTGCTGGCGGTCTCGCTGGCGGTGGCCAAGGCTGCTGCGGAGGAGGCCGGACTGCCGCTGTACCGCTATCTCGGCGGGGCCGGCAGGATGCAACTGCCGGTGCCGATGATGAACGTGATCAATGGCGGGGCGCATGCCAACAACAGCCTCGACCTGCAGGAGTTCATGATCATCCCGGTGGGCGCGGAAAGCTTCCGCGAGGCGATGCGCTGCGGCGCGGAGATCTTCCAGACATTGAAGAAACTGCTCGACAAGAAAGGCATGTCCACCACGGTGGGCGATGAAGGCGGCTTTGCGCCCAACCTGCCGAACAACGAGGCGGCGCTCAAACTCATCATCGAGGCGATCGAGGCGTCCGGATACACGCCCGGCTCGCAGGTTGCGATCGGACTCGATTGCGCGAGCTCGGATTTCTTCAAGGACGGCAAATACTACCTCGCCTCGGAGAAGCTGAAAATGAACGCCAAGGAGTTTACCGACTATCTGGCGGCATGGGTGGACAAGTACCCGATCGTCAGTATCGAGGACGGCATGGCCGAAGGCGACTGGGAGGGCTGGAAGGTCCTCACCAACAGGCTTGGCGAACGGGTCCAGATCGTCGGCGACGACCTGTTCGTTACCAACACCAAGATCCTTGCCGAAGGCATTCGGCAGCGCGTTGCCAATTCGATCCTGATCAAGATAAACCAGATCGGCACGCTCACCGAGACTCTTGCCGCGATCGAGATGGCCAAGCGTGCAGGCTACACCGCGGTGGTATCTCATCGTTCCGGTGAAACCGAGGACACGTTCATTGCCGATCTCGCGGTGGGCGCCAACGCGCTGCAGATCAAGACCGGCTCGCTGTCGCGTTCCGACCGGCTGGCGAAGTACAACCAGTTGCTACGCATCGAGGAAGATCTCGGCGACTCGGCGAGCTACGCCGGCCGCGACGCCTTCCATCAGATCAAATAGACGATGCGCTTCCTCGCCCTTGCGCTGGTCCTGCTGATCGCGCTGATACAGAACCCGCTGTGGTTCGGCAAAGGCGGCTGGCTGCGTGTCTGGGAACTCGACCGCCAGGTTGACGCGCAACGAGATACGAATACGCAGCTCGCCGCGCGCAATGCCGCGCTCGATGCCGAAGTCCTGGACCTCAAGCAGGGCTACGACGCGATCGAGGAGCGCGCACGGTCCGATCTCGGCATGGTCAAGCAGGACGAGGTGCTGTTCCGGATCCTGCAGCCTGCGCCCGCGTCAGCGGCCTATCCCCCCGCCAAACGCTGACCGGTTTCGGCGGAGCGCAAATCCTCCGCGGTGTTGATGTTGCTGAACGCCGCGGCTTCGTCGTCGAACGCTACTTCCGCAACTTTCAGCGTCGCGTACCATGCGTCGATCTTGCGGCCGCCGGATTGCAGAAATGCAGACAGGTGTGACAGCAGGCGGCGCCTGGCCAGGCAGAAAACCGGGTGCGGCTGAGTTCCGGTCCTGGCCACCGCCAGGTCCACGCTCTCGTCCTGCAGCGGTGCCGCGAGCCGCGCGACCAGGTCTTCGGGCAGGAAAGGTGAATCGCAGGGAACCGTGGCTACAAGTTCGTGGCGCGCCTCCGACAGTCCGCAATGCAGTCCGGCTAACGGTCCGGCGTAGCCGCCGAGCTGGTCGGGCACCACGCGGCAGCCGAGCAACGCATAACGCTCCAGGTTCTGGTTGGCGTTGATCAGGACTTCATCTACTTGCGGCGCCAACCGCGTCAGCACCCGCGCTGCCATCGGCCGGCCGCCGAGCAACTGCAGTCCCTTGTCCACGCCGCCCATGCGGCGGCCAAGCCCGCCGGCCAGAATCACGCCAGTAAC
>JBOIFZ010000326.1:0-3611 GCA_050741735.1 Burkholderiales bacterium | reverse complement strand
TCGCCGAGATGCGGCGCGACCTTCTCGTACAACGCCTTCTTCCAGTCCATGCGCTCGGAGATCGCCTCGATGACGATGTCGCAGTCCTTGAGAAGTCCGAGGTGCTGGTCGTAGTTGGCGGCCTGGATGTATTCGGCCCGGCCGGGAACCGAGAGCGGGCCCGGCTCGAGCTTTTTCAGGCCGTCTATCGCCTTGCGGACGATGCCGTTCGGGTCGCCCTCCTTCGCCGGCAGTTCGAACAGGATGGCCTCGACGTAGGCATTGACGAGATGGGCGGCGATCTGCGCACCCATGACCCCGGCGCCAAGGACGGCGACTTTGCGAACGATGAACGGGGAGTGACCTGCCATCTCTGATCCTTGTTTGACGCAACGGCGCGGTCATCCCGCACCGAGATTATTCTAAACGGCGGCAGGCTTTAGCCCGCGGCCGACTTGCGCATCAGAAGCTGTACGTGTACTGGATGCTAACGATGTCCACCGAGCCTTCGTACGATCCGGTGACATTGGACTGCGTGCCCGGTTGGCTGGTCGGCACCGTGAAACCGGGGGCCTGCTGGCTGCGGGTGAAGTTGATGTCGGCGTCCTTGATGAAGATGTGCGTGTATCCCAGATCGATGCGGCCACTCTGCCCCACTTTTCTCTGACCACCGAAGGCAAGCCAGATGCGATCGTTATCGGGCAGTCTGACCGTCCGCGTGGTTTCGTTCTTGACCGGCGTTTGGTCGTACGCGACACCGGCTTTCAGCGTCCAGGTATTGTTGTACTGGTAGTTGGCTCCGAACGAGATACGCCAGGCATCGTCGAAATTGAACGCGAGACTGTCGCGCAATGTGCCGTTCGTCGTGTTCACGACGTTGACGCGGTTGATTACGCTCCAGCGGGTAATCGATACGTCCCCGAGCAGTTCAAGCCGGCCGCTGATCCCCTGCACCACGCTGAGTGAAAAAGTGTCGGGAAAAGTTATGTCAGCCTTTGCCGGACCACTCGCGGCAGTTGCCACCGCGACGCCGACAACGCTGCCGGTATCGCTCGTGACTCCCACGCTCCCCTCTAGTTCGTAATCGATAACCGACCGGTAGCTGAAGCCGATCCGCATGTCCCGACCAGCCAGGAACAGCACGCCGATGTTCCAGCCCCAGCCGTCGTCATTGGCTTCGAGGTTCACCTTCCCGGGTTCGCCAAAGCCAAGCGCTGCGGCATTGGTCAACTCGGCGTCGGCATGCTGATAATTGATTCCCGCGCCGATCGAGAAGGCATCGAAAAGCCTGTACGAGATTGACGGGTTGATGTTCACCGTCATTAGCTCGGACTTGATGCCTTGGAAGCGGCCCACCCAACTATCGTCGTACTCGGTGGTAAGACCGAATGGCACGTTCACCCCGATGCCGAAACGCATCCGATCGCCGATCGGCATGACGAAGTAGGCGTTGGGCACCACTGACGTGCCGCCGGGATCGCCCGTGCCGGTTACCGTGGCACCTCCCAAAATGAAAGGCGCCGTCCCACGGCCGTTGAAGTGCGCCTGCACGCCGATGACGTGGCCGGCCACCGCGAACTGGCTGCCTTGAAGGCGGCTCATGCCGGCCGGATTGAAGAATACCGTACTCGCGTCCTCCGCCGTCGCGGCTGCACCGGCGAATGCATTGCCCATGCCGCTGCCGCTCTGCTCGATGAGCGCGAAGCCGGCGGCAGAGGCCGGTCCGGGCGCGCCGCCCAGCGCCGCTGCAATGGCAAGCACCATCAGGTCATTGCGAAAGTGTAGCCGCATTCTCTCTTCCTCTTTGAGAACGTACCCTGCAATTTCCAAGCCCCGCGTTGAGCTAGCCTGATTCCTGGTTCACGGCTCGCGGACGCAGTTCGACGGCATCAGCGGCGCCGGCAAGACGACAGCAATGCACGGCCACACTGATCGGCGTCCCCTGCATGCCGCATTTAAACGGCGTTCTCACGCTGACTCGCGCGACTGCTCTCGTCGGACGAGGTGATCATGTCCCGCCGCGCATAGACGATACCAAGGAAGTCGCAAATAGGGCCGGGCGGAACCAACCGGCACAGCTCCTTCGGCCCCGCGTTCGACACTATCGTGAGTCCCTGTTTGGCGAGAAACGATGCGGTCTCTTCCGGATCGAGACCAAATCGGCATGGTTCGTCTCGACGTGCCACGTAGCGTTGGAAGTGCTCCGCGCCGAGGAAATCGCGCGGGCGCTCCAGCGAAGACCTGAAGACGTAGTCGAACGTCACCGAAGAGCCCGGCGCGGCGCTGGCAATAACGGTTAAGGTCGCTTCGACCGATTCTCTAGGGAGATACATCACGACGCCCTCCCAAAGAAAAAAAGTCGTCGCCCCCGGATCGTACCCAAATCGTCGAAGACTCTCGTCCAGGCGGTCAACATTGAAGTCGATGGCAATGTATGTGACATGTTCGGTCGAGCTTTCAAGGCGATGAAGCCGCTCGCGCTTCCAAGCCGCAGTGCCCGGATGATCAACCTCAAAAACACGGATCCCGTCGAGACAGTCGGCGAAACGGTAGGGCCGTGTGTCGAGGCCGGCGCCAAGAATTACGAGCTGGCGGATGCCGTTGATAGCTGTGAGAAACAGTTCATCAAGGTACTTTGTCCGCGCCTGATGGTAGAGGTACATGCCGGGTAACCGGCGTTCGAAGCTAAAGCGGGCGAGCTGGCGCAATCCGGGGAGGAGAAGCACCTTGAAGCGGTAGTTGAGGAGCCGCTCGGCGAGATAGTCCGGATTGGCGACGGCCGGATCGCGTCGTCCTGCTGCCCTGGCGAACGCCGTGAGTTCCGCTGTGCGCTTTCCCCTCCGTTCTTGCGTTCCTGCCATCCAATTCTCCTGTCGCGTCCAACCCCTATCGCTCGCCACCATTCATCGCACCCGCAATCTTTGCGTCAAGCAAGGAGCCAAACTGACATTTGCGATGGCCGGTACCACCAGATTCTTGAGAAAGTGCCGTTGCATTTTCTCCTCCTCGTTGAGAACGTACCCCGAAAATACCAAACCTGGCTTAGCCTGATTCCCGATTGACGGGCCGCGGACGCCGTTCGTCGTCCACCGCCACGTATGTCAAAGTCGCTTCCGTCACTTTCACTGCTTCGTGAAGGGTGCGCCGTTGCGCGTACACCTCGACGTCCACAGTGATGGAGGTGCGGCCCACGCGCACGATCTCCGCGTAGAAGCTCACCAGGTCTCCGATCAGCACCGGCTGCTTGAAGGTGAACGAGTTCACCGCGACGGTCGCGATCCGTCCGCGCGCCAGCCGCATCGCCGGGATGCTGCCGGCGATGTCCACCTGCGACATTATCCAGCCGCCGAAGATGTCGCCCGTGTAGTTGGCATCCGACGGCATCGGCACCACGCGCAACACCACCTCCCGTCCCTTGGGCAGTTCGACCAGCTGCGCGGCCTGCTGCGGTTTCTCAGTGGCCTTCATACAGTTTCTCGTAGTCCGTCTGGTGCGCTTGCACCACTTTCTCGCGCTTCAGCTTCATGGTCGGCGTGAGCATACCGTTCTCGATCGTCCAAGGCTGCGTCAGGATCGCCGCCCGGTGCACCTGGGCGTAGCCGGGGAAGGCCTTGATCTGCCGCTGGATGCGC
>JBOIFZ010000325.1:0-21559 GCA_050741735.1 Burkholderiales bacterium | reverse complement strand
CGGTAATACGGGCGATTTGTTTTCAGTTCTTCCGGCAGACTTTCCAGCACCCGATTGACCTCCGCCCGGTCAAAGAAATTTCCGTACAGGACAGTCAAGGAAGGGCGCTGATTTGCCACCGTACGGTACACATAAACCTTTTCAATTTCAAGATATTTAGCGATCGTTTCGAAATAATCTCTTAGGAGTCCAGGGTTGCCGGTGCCGAGCAGTTGAATGCTGTACGTGCTGCCATTCTGTTCCGCCAGCCACTGTTCGGTAGCACGCAAGCGCTGTTCCAGAACATTGCCAGCGGCCGAATCCCGGTCGCCCGCTGCCAAGTCCGCCTCCGCAAGTCCCTTTTGGGGTGTTGGCGACGGCGCCGCGGCGGACTGCGCGCCTGTCACGGCGGGGCTGCCGCTGCCCTGCGCAGCGACGGGTGCGGCCGCGCCAATGCTTTCGGGTGCCCGTGGCGGGGTGGAGCGTGGCTCGGCAGTTGACCCGCCCGTATTCGAGATCGTTTCGTTAACAGGCGTGGCAGCCGCGAATGGCGTGTTCGGCGCCTGGCTTTCCGGCGGGGCAACGCCTGTCGGCGCCGCGGGCGCGGTACCGGCGGTTTGCGCTGCCGGCACCGCCACATCGGCTGGTGTCGAGGACGTCGGCGCCGAAACCGGTGCCGCGGGAACGAGCAACGCCTGGTAGGCGGCGAATACGGCTACGCCGATTACGCCGCCAAGCGCCAGGCCGCCGAGCGCGTAGGCGAAAGGCGCCGGGCTGCGCGGTCGCGGCAGGTCGCTGAATTCACTGTCGCGCACCGCCGCCCTGACGTGTCTCAAGGTGACGTTGTGCGTGGCTTCGGCAAAAGCCGCCAGGAGTGTTTTGTCGGCAACCAGGTTGATGCGGCGGGTAAGTCCGCCGCTCGCTCGGGTGAGGTAAGCGATCACTCGCCGGCTGAACAGGTCCAGCCCATGATAGCCGGCCGCCTGCAGGCGGAAAGTCAGATAGGCCTTGACATCCTCTTGGTCGAGCGGGAACAGGGTAAAGCTGTGGGTGATGCGCTCGCGTAGTTGCCGAATTTGCGGCTGGCGCAGTTTTTCGTCCAGTTCGGGCTGGCCGAAAAGCACGATTTGCAGCAGCTTGTGCTGCTGGGTCTCGAGGTTGGAAAGCAGCCGGACCTCTTCCAGGGTCGGGATCGACATGCCCTGGGACTCTTCCACGAACACCACCACCTGGCGCTGCTGGCTGTGGCGCTCGAGCAGGTAGGCGTTGAGCGCGTGCATCACCTCGAGGCGGCCAGCGTCCTTGGCGATCGGCAACTGCAACTCGAATGCGATCGCATGCAGGATTTCCTCCGGTGACACGCTTGGATTGGCCAGATACACGGTTTCGACGTTCCTCGGCAGCCGGGTCTGCAGAACGCGGCACAACATGGTCTTGCCGCTGCCCACTTCACCGGTCACCTTGATGATTCCTTCGCCGATGGAAATTGCGTAGATCAGCGCCTCGAGAATGGCTCCGCGATTGCCGCCCTCGAAGAAGACATCGGTGTCCGGGGTGATCTTGAAAGGCGCCTGAGCCAACCCGAAAAACGCGTAATACATCTACTGTCCCTCCTCCCCAGCGGCGGTATAGCTCTGCATGCGGCTGTACAACGTGGTTCGATGAATGCCGAGCAGCTTCGCCGCCTGGCTCAGGTTGCCGCGGGTGATATCGAGCGCGGCCTCGACATAGCTCTTTTCCAGCTCCCTGAGCGCATCGTCGAGATTGAAGTTCTTGTGCACCTGCAGGTGCTTGCGCGCCGCCTCCATCGTGGATTTGAAGTCCTGTGCCTGCGCCATGCCCGATTGCATGGCGGCCGGCTCTTCCCAGTCGAATTCCGCCAGCAACTGTTCGCTGTTGACCGTCAGGCCGGCGTATTTGGTGGTCAGGCGGATGACGATATTGCGCAGTTCGCGGACGTTGCCCGGGAAACCATACTGCATCCACAGGTCCATCGACTTGGGGTCCAGTTGAAAAGGCTGCATCCCGCTCTGGCGCGCGTAAATCGCCGAGTAATGCTGCAGCAGCCTGAGCTTGTCATCGCTTAGTTCGCGCAACGGCGGCACGGCAATCGAGAACACCGACAAGCGGTGATAGAGGTCGGCGCGAAAGCGCCCGGCGCGCACCTCCTGGCGCAGGTCGCGATTGGTGGCGGCGACGACGCGCGCGTTGGATGTCCTGCTTTGGGTTTCGCCGACGCGCTGGAACTCGCCGTTCTCCAGCACTCTCAGCAGCTTGGACTGGAGTTCCAGCGGCAACTCGCCGATTTCGTCCAGAAACAGCGTGCCCTCGTGGGCATCTTCGAAATAACCCGATCGCGATGACGTGGCGCCGGTGAACGCACCCTTTACATAACCGAACAGAGTCGGTTCGACCAGTGTCGGAGAAATCGCCGCGCAGTTGAGCGCGAGATAAGGTTTGGCGGCGCGCTGGCTCTGCCGGTGCAGCGACCGCGCCACCAGCTCCTTGCCGCTGCCGGACTCGCCTTCGATCAACACCGGAAAAGGTGCTGGAGCGTACTGCAGGATCTGCTGATGCAGTTTCCTGATGGCAAAACCGCTGCCGACGATGCCGGTGTCGAGATCCGCGGAGCTCTGCTCCACCTCGGCGATCCGCTGCGCCTTGGCGAGCATGGCCTTGAGGACTTCGGGTTCGCAGGGCTTGGCAACGAACTCGACGGCCCCCAAGGTGCGGGCGTATCGGGCATTGCCTTCGTCGTTTTGACCCGACAAAACCAGAATTTTGATCGAGGGCGAGTAAGCCAGCAGTTCGGTAATCAGGCGAAAGCCTTCATCCGGGCGGTGCGGGGTTGGCGGCAGTCCCAGATCGACGAGCGCCAGTGCCGGCGGTACGTCGAGCTGGCGCAGCAGGCTTTTGACCTGCGCCCGCGACGCCGCGACGCGCACGCTGTAGTCCTTGCCCAACACGAAGTTGAGCGTGTCGGTGATGAGCGGATCGTCGTCGACGATCAACAGTTCGGGTTTGGTCGCTGTCTGGGCGTCCATATTGCCGACGGGCACGGCAGGATCCGGTTCATTCTCGTGATTGTGCCAGAAAAGTTAGACGGCTCATAGAGTTAGCCATATCACGTCACTGAATGCAGGCTAGATAGGCCTGCTCGAGCGTGGCGGCCTCGAAGCGGGTACGCAGCTCAAAAGGCGTTCCGGAGAATCGCAGTTGTCCCTCGTGCAATACCGCCATCCGGTCGCACAGTTCATCGACGTCGGCGAGCGCATGCGAGGTGAAGAACAGGGTGCGGCCGGCTGCGCGCGCCGCCTGCAGCCGGACTTTCAGCAACGCGCGGGCCTTCGGATCCAGCCCGCTGGTCGGTTCGTCCAGCACCAGCAACTCGCGATCCGAGAGCAGGCAGGCGGCGAGCCCGAGCTTTTGCGTCATCCCTTTGGAAAAGGTGCGCACCGGTTTGTTCAGGGCGGACTCGGCGAGATCGAGTTGCACCAGCATGCGCCCCACTTGCGCAGGCTCGTAGTCGCAGCAATACAGTTTCATCATATAGCGCAGGAAATCCTCCCCGGTCAGGTAATAGGGAGGCACGAACCGTTCCGGCAGAAACGCCAGCCGCGCGCGGGCGCGGGTATCCTGGCTCGGCAAACCGAAAATGCGGATGTCCCCGGCATCGAATTCGCAGAAATCCAGCAGGCACTTGATGAGCGTGGTCTTGCCCGCGCCGTTCATTCCGACCAGCCCAAAAGTGCGGCCGGCTGGAACGTCGAGTTCGAGCCCGTGCAAGACCGCCGTGTCCGCATAAGACTTGCTCAGCCGCCGAAAACTGATCGCGGAGGAATCCCCCGCTTCGTGCGTCGTCATGGTAGTTAACCGAACCTCTTGTAGTTGCGCAAAAGTGCACGCAATCGCACCAACATGCAAGCATTCTGCGGCGCGCACCGCTCTCCGCTACAATGCTCGCCTGTTTCGATCTCGGACATCATGGCGCATTCCGACAACCTCGTAGAAATAAGCGGCCTGAATTTCTGGTACGACAAGACCCGCCCGATCCTGAGCGGGATCGACATGGCCATTCCGCGCGGGAAGGTGGTGTCCATCATGGGCATCAGCGGTTCCGGCAAGACCACGATTCTGCGTCTGATCGGCGGCGCGCTGAAACCACGCCAGGGCCAGGTCAAGGTGGCGGGCAAAGTGATGCACGAACTCGACCGCGACGGCCTCTACCGGATGCGCCGCCGCATGGGCATGTTGTTCCAGTTCGGCGCGCTTTTCACGGACCTGTCGGTGTTCGATAACGTCGCGTTCCAGATGCGCGAGCATACCGATCTGCCGGAAGCGATGATTCGCGACATGGTGCTGATGAAGCTGCACTCCGTGGGTCTGCGCGGCGCGCACCGGCTGTTGCCCTCGGAACTGTCCGGCGGCATGGCGCGGCGCGTGGCTCTGGCACGCGCGATCGCGCTCGACCCGATGCTGATCATGTACGACGAACCCTTCGCGGGACTCGATCCGATTTCGCTGGGAGTCATTGGTAATCTCATCCGGCGGCTCAACGATGCGCTCGGCGCGACCTCGATCGTGGTGACCCACGATGTGCAGGAATCGTTGAGAATGGTCGACTACGTTTACTACCTGTCCGACGGCCTGATCGTGGCCAAGGGCACCCCGAAGGAGATGCAGGCATCGGCGGAGCCTCTGGTCCATCAGTTCGTCTATGGTGAACCCGACGGGCCGGTGCCGTTTCAATACCCGAGCGCGGATTACCGCGACGATCTGATGCTCAACCGATAGCATGTTCAACCGCTCTGCCATCGTTAACGTCAGGACCATCGGCCATCACACCGTCAACGGCCTGTGGCGGCTCGGTTACGCCAGCCGTTTTTTCGCGTTGATACTGTTGCAGTCCGGAACCAGTTTCCGCCGTCTGCGCCTGATCATCCGCGAGCTTTACTTCACTGGCGTGCTGTCGTTGATCATCGTTCTGGTGTCGGGCCTTTTCGTCGGAATGGTGCTCGGGCTGCAGGGCTACCAGACGCTGCAGACCTACGGCTCCGAGTCTGCGCTCGGCGTGCTGGTCGCCCTCTCGTTGGTACGCGAACTGGGTCCGGTGGTCGCGGCGCTGTTGTTCGCCAGCCGCGCCGGTTCGGCCATGACCGCCGAGATCGGTCTGATGAAGGCGACCGAGCAGCTCTCCGCGATGGAAATGATGGCGGTGGATCCGATCGCCCGCGTCGTGGCGCCGCGCTTCTGGGCCGGGGTGATCTCGATGCCGTTGTTGGCCGCCATGTTCAGCGCCATGGGCGTGTTCGGGGGTTACCTGGTTGGGGTGGTGTTGATCGGCGTTGACGAGGGCTCGTTCTGGTCGCAGATGCAGAACGCGGTTGATTTCCGCGAGGACATCGTCAACGGCGTGATCAAGAGTTTCGTGTTCGGTGTCGCCGTGACCTGGATCGCGCTGTTCGAGGGTTACGATGCTCCGCCGACCGCGGAAGGCGTGTCGGGTGCAACCACGCGTACCGTGGTGACGTCGTCGCTGGCCATCCTGGGCCTGGATTTCGTGTTGACTGCATTCATGTTTCGGGGGGTGTGATGGAACGCTCGATGCTCGACCTGTGGGTGGGACTGTTCGTTTGTGCCGGCATCGGCGCGTTGCTGGTCTTGGCGCTCAAGGTTGGAAACATGAGCGGGATCAGCGTCGCCGATACCTATAAGGTGTATGCCGAGTTCGACAATATCGGCGGACTGAAGCCGCGCGCGCCGGTGAAAAGCGCGGGAGTGGTGGTCGGGCGCGTGGCCGACGTAACTTTCGACAACCAGAGCTTCCGTGCCCGTGTGACTTTGCATATCGACAATCGTTATAAGTTCCCGAAGGACTCCTCGGCCTCGATCCTGACCGCCGGCCTGCTCGGCGAGCAGTACATCGGAATGGACGGCGGGGGTGACGATAACATGCTCAAAGACGGCGAGCGCCTGATGATCACCCAATCGGCGGTGGTGCTGGAGAAAATCATCGGGCAATTTCTGTATGGCAAGGCGGCAGAGACCGGCACGGAAAAGGGAAAGTAGCGGGGCGATTCGGTATTCATGGGGCCAACAATGGACACGCGGATTGGCAACAGGACAGGGCGGCGGCTGATCGCATTGCTGTTGCTCACGGCTTCCGTGACGGCATTCGAAGTCAGGGCGCAGACGCCGTCACCGGATGTACTGGTGCGCAACACCACCGAAGAAGTTCTCTCGATCGTGCGCAACGACAAGGACATCAAGGCCGGCAAGGTCGATCGCATTGTCAATCTGATCGAGGAAAAGGTCGCGCCCCACTTCGATTTTGCGCGCATGACCCGGCTCGCGGTCGGGCGCGCATGGCGCGACGCGACGCCGGCTCAGCGCGAGGCGTTGATCAAGGAGTTTCGCAGCCTGCTGGTGCGCTCCTACTCGGCCGCTTTCACCGCCTACACCGGGGTCAGCGTCGAGTATCGGCCGTTTAGATTCAATCCGGGTGACACCGAGGCAACCGTGCAGACGCTCATCAAGCTCCCCGGCGGCGCGGAGCCGGTTAGCGTGGACTACGACATGGCACTCACTCCGGCTGGCTGGAAGGTCTACGATGTTCGGGTCGCGGGCGCCAGTCTCATCATCAACTATCGCAACCTGTTCGCTCTGGAGATCGATCGTGGCGGAATCGACGGCCTGATCAAGAGTCTCATCAACAGGAACAGCGCCAGTGCCAATACGGCGCCCGCCGACAAACAATGATCAGCAGACAGGGCGACCGTTACTTGATCGAAGGCCTGGTGACGCTGGCGGGTGTCAGCACGCTGCTCGCCGAGGGCAGCCGCAGTTTCGAGGGCAGTCCCGTGGTCGTGGACTTCTCCGGGGTAACGGAAGTCGACTCTTCGGCAATCAGCCTGATGCTGGAGTGGACCCGGCGCATGCACGCCAGTAACCGCCAGATCTTCTTTGCCAACCTCGGCGAAGGCCTGGTGAGCATTGCCAATCTCTACGGGGTCACGGACTTGATTCCTGTTGCGGCCAAATAGCCGCCGATCCAGAAGAAAACACTCCAAAACGTCGCTGTGGGTCCAGCCATCGAGATACGCGGCGTCTCCAAGACCTACGGAAGCGTACGCGCGCTTTGTGACATCGATCTGGAAATTCCCGAGGGCGAGTTCTTCGCGCTGCTCGGGCCCAACGGCGCCGGCAAGACCACGCTGATCAGCGTGCTGGCCGGGCTGGCGCGCGCCAACGCGGGTTCGCTCAAGGTGATGGGCCACGACGTGGTGGCCGATTACCGGCAGGCGCGGCGAGCGCTCGGCGTGGTGCCGCAGGAACTGGTGTTCGACCCGTTCTTCACGGTACGCGAGAGCTTACGTTTCCAGTCCGGATATTTCGGTTTGCGCCGCAATGACGACTGGATCGATGAAGTGATGGCGCGCCTGGACCTCACAGACCGCGCCGACTTCAACATGCGCGCGCTGTCCGGCGGGATGAAACGACGGGTGCTGGTGGCGCAGGCGCTGGTGCACAAGCCGCCGGTGATCATTCTCGACGAACCGACCGCCGGTGTGGATGTCGAACTGCGCCAGGGCCTGTGGCAATTCGTCCGCCAGCTCAACGGTGACGGCCATACCATCGTGCTCACCACGCACTATCTGGAAGAGGCCGAGTCGTTGTGCAGCCGCGTCGGCATGCTCAAGCAGGGCAGGCTGGTTGCGCTGGATTCCACACACAACCTTCTCAGGGGGTTCTCGGGTATTCACCTACGGCTGCGACTTGCCAACGGTGCGCTGCCCGGGAGTTTGCGGCCGATGCTGGCGGCCGCCCAGGTGAGCGGCGAGTACGTGCTGGCGCTGCATGACTACGCCGATGTCGAAGGCGTGCTGCGGACCATCCGCGACAACGGGCTCGAGGTCGCGACCATGGAACTGGAGCAACCCGACCTGGAAGAAGTCTTCGTCGCCATCATGCGCAGGGAGTGAGACGACGATGTCCGGTTTCTCCACGCTGTTCTACAAGGAGATCCTGCGCTTCTGGAAGGTGAGCTTCCAGACCATCCTGGCGCCGGTGCTCAGCGCGCTTCTGTACCTGCTGATCTTCTCGCACGTTCTGGAAGAGCACGTGCAGGTCTACCCGGGGGTGCGCTATACCTCGTTTCTGATTCCCGGCCTGGCGATGATGTCGCTGCTGCAGAACGCCTTTGCCAACAGCTCGTCGAGCCTGATCCAGTCCAAGATCACCGGCAACATCGTCTTCATCCTGCTGCCGCCGTTGTCGCACCTCGAATTCTTCGGCGCCTATGTGCTGGCATCGGCGGTGCGGGGCGTGGTGGTAGGACTCGGCGTGTTCGTGATTACCGCGATGTTCGTCCCGGTGCCGGTCCAGAACCCGCTGTGGGTTGTTGCCTTTGCGTTGCTTGGGTCGGCGATCCTGGGTACGCTCGGCATCATCGCCGGCATCTGGGCCGACAAGTTCGATCAGCTTGCCGCATTCCAGAATTTCGTGATCATCCCGCTCACTTTCCTGTCGGGCGTGTTTTACTCGATGCACTCGCTGCCGCCGTTCTGGCAGCAGGTATCGCACTTCAATCCTTTCTTCTACATGATCGACGGCTTTCGCTACGGTTTCTTCGGCGTGTCCGATGTGTCGCCGTATCTCAGTCTCGCGATTGTGGGGGGCTCCCTTTTGGCCTTATCATTCGCCACCCTGTCGTTGCTCAAACGCGGTTACAAGCTTCGTCACTGAGGAAGCCGATGAAATGGTCACCCCCGAACAGGTCAGGTCTTACATCCAGGACAGCCTCGCGTGCGATCACGTCGAGGTGGTCGGCGACGGCCATCATTTCGAGGCGGTGATCGTGAGTCTGGAATTCCGCGGCAAGACGCGGGTGCAGCAACACCAGGTGGTCTACCGGGCGCTGGGGGATCGCATGCGCGAGGAAATACACGCGTTGTCGATGAAGACCCTGACGCCCGAGGATTGGGCTGCCCGATAGCCTTTCGATAGGTTCCCGTGGACAAGTTGATCATCCAGGGCGGCGTGCCGCTTACCGGGGAAGTGCGCATTTCCGGAGCCAAGAACGCGGCCCTACCGATCCTGTGCGCCGCTATCCTGACGCCGGAAACGCTGCGGGTGCAGAATCTTCCCCATCTGCGCGACGTCACCACGACGCTGAATCTGCTGGCGCAAATGGGCGTCGAAATTTCGCTCGATGAGAAAATGGGCGTGGGCCTGACGGCGGCGAAGCTCCACAACCTCGCGGCGCCCTACGAGCTGGTCAAGACCATGCGTGCTGCGATCCTGGTGCTGGGACCGATGGTCGCGCGTTTCGGCGAGGCCCGCGTGTCGCTGCCGGGCGGATGTGCCATCGGCCAGAGGCCGGTGGATCTGCACATCAAGGGCTTGCAGGCGATGGGTGCGCAGATCGAGTTCGAACAGGGTTATATCCATGCCCGTGCCCGCCGACTGAAAGCCGCGCGCATCGTCATGGACCTGGTGACCGTGACCGGCACCGAGAACCTGATGATGGCGGCGGCGCTGGCCGGCGGTACCACGGTAATCGAGAATGCGGCCCGCGAGCCCGAGGTGGTGGATCTGGCGGAGTGCCTGAACGCGATGGGCGCGCGCATTTTCGGCGCCGGGTCCGACGTGATCACGGTCGAAGGCGTGGAGCACCTCGCGGGTGCGACCTACCGGGTAATGCCTGATCGCATCGAAACCGGCACGTTCCTGGTGGCTGCGGCCGCCAGCGGCGGCGAGATCAGATTGAAGGGTACGCGCGCGGGAATTCTGGACTCGGTGCTTGGCAAGCTGCGCGAGGCCGGTGCGCACATCGAGCACGACCAGGACTGGATTGCCCTTTCCACCAACGGCAAGCTCAGGTCGGTGAGCCTGCGCACAGCGCCGTATCCGGAATTCCCGACCGACATGCAGGCCCAGTTCATGGCGCTCAACGCCGTTGCCGAAGGGACGGCGCTGGTGACCGAAACCATTTTCGAAAACCGCTTCATGCATGTGCAGGAACTGCGGCGGCTCGGGGCAAAGATCGACGTGGAAGGAAACACCGCGGTGGTGCACGGTGTGGCGCAATTGCAGGGCGCCAGCGTGATGGCCACCGATTTGCGGGCCTCGGCGAGCCTGGTGCTGGCCGGATTGGTGGCGCAGGGCGAAACCCGGGTGGACCGGGTGTACCACCTCGACCGCGGCTACGAATGCATCGAAGAAAAGTTGAGCCTGTTGGGCGCGCGCATCAAACGCGCGCATTGAGTGTCAGGGATAGGACAGGATCAAGAATGTCGCCACCAAGGCACCAAGACACCAAGAAAAACCCAGATCCAATTCGGGTTTTCCTCGCGTTCCTTTGCGGTCTTTGCGCACCCCTCAAGGGCACCCGTCAAGCGGGTATTGAAAAGAAGGTATTGAAAAGAATCTTTGCGGTGAAAGATTTCTGTTGTATGAAGCGAACACAGACATGAGCATCAGGATCGCCCTGTCGAAGGGGCGCATTTTCGACGAAACGACGCTGTTGCTGAAGGCGGCGGGTATCGTCGCGTCCGAGGATCCGGAAACCTCGCGCAAGCTGATCATCGGCACCAACCGGCCGGAAATCAGCATCATCATAGTGCGTGCTTCCGACGTGCCGACCTACGTTCAGTATGGCGCGGCCGATCTGGGGATCGCCGGCAAGGATGTGCTGCTGGAGCACGGCGGAACCGGGCTGTACCAGCCGCTCGACCTGGGAATCGCAAAGTGCAAAATGATGGTGGCAGTGCAGAACGGCTTCGACTATGAGGGCGCGGTGCGCCGCGGCGCGCGCCTGCTGGTGGCCACCAAGTACCTGAAGACGGCACGCGAGCATTTCGCCGCCAAGGGCGTGCACGTCGATCTGATCAAGCTTTATGGCTCGATGGAACTGGCGCCGCTGGTGGGCCTGGCAGACGCGATCGTGGACCTGGTCTCCAGCGGCAACACGCTGCGAGCCAACAATCTCCAGGCGGTCGAGGAGATCATGCCGATCAGCGCCCGGTTGATCGTCAACCAGGCGGCACTCAAGCTCAGGCGCCAGGCGATCCAGCCGATGCTGGATGCTTTCGCCGGGGCAGTTGCAAAGAGCGGAAGATGATCGGGATTGCACGCCTGTCCACCCGCGACGCCGACTTCGATACGAGGCTGTCCGGGTTGCTCGCGTTCGAGAATACCCAGGACGAGCGCATCGAAGACACGGTGGCGGCGATTCTGCGCGAGGTCAAGGCGCGCGGCGACGACGCGGTGCTCGAGTACACGCGCAAGTTCGATCGGCTAGAGGCACGCTCGCTTGCGGAGCTCGAAATCGGGAAGGCCGATCTGGAGCGCGCGCTCGCCGCGCTGCCGAGCGCGGTGCGCGGTGCGCTCGAGCAGGCCGCGGTGCGCATCCGGTCCTACCACGAACGCCAGCCGCTGGCGTCCTGGCAATACACCGAGGCGGACGGCACGACGCTCGGCCAGAAAGTCACGCCGCTTGATCGCGTCGGGGTGTACGTGCCGGGCGGCAAGGCAGCTTACCCATCCACTGTGCTGATGAACACGCTGCCGGCCAAGGTGGCGGGCGTGAGGGAAATCATCATGGTGGTGCCCACGCCACGCGGGGAGCGCAACGACCTGGTGCTTGCCGCTGCGTGTATCGCCGGCGTAGATCGCGTGTTCACCATCGGCGGCGCCCAGGCCGTGGCAGCGCTGGCTTACGGCACCCGGACCGTTCCCCAGGTGGACAAGATCGTCGGCCCGGGCAACGCCTACGTCGCGGCCGCGAAACGGCGCGTCTTCGGCGTCGTTGGTATAGATATGGTGGCGGGCCCATCCGAGATCCTGGTGATCTGCGACGGCGGCACCGATCCGGACTGGGTGGCGATGGACCTTTTCTCGCAGGCCGAGCACGACGAGATGGCGCAGGCGATCCTGCTCTGTCCGGAGCGGGCATTCATCGACAAGGTGGCGGCGAGCATCGAGCAGCAAATGACGGACATGCCGCGCGCCGGCGTCATTACCGCTGCGCTCGAGAGACGCGGCGCGCTCATCGAAACCCGCGATCTCGACGAGGCCTGCGAGATCGCCAATCGGATCGCCCCCGAGCACCTGGAGTTGTCGGTAGAAGACCCGCAGCGCTGGGTCGAGAAAATCAGGCATGCCGGCGCCGTGTTCATGGGCCGTTACGCCTCGGAGGCGCTGGGAGACTACTGCGCAGGACCGAATCACGTACTGCCGACCGCGCGCAGCGCGCGTTTCTCCTCACCGCTCGGGGTATACGACTTTCAGAAACGCACCAGCCTGATCCAGGTTTCCGCGGACGGCGCACGCAAGCTCGGTGCAATTGCCGCCGAGCTCGCGAACGGCGAGGGGCTGCCGGCGCATGCACGTGCCGCCCAGTTGCGATTACGCAGATGAGCCGTTACTGGAGCGCCGTGGTCCACGGCCTGACGCCTTACGTGCCGGGCGAGCAGCCCAGGCTGCCCAACCTGGTGAAGCTCAACACCAACGAAAATCCGTACGGTCCCAGCCCGCAAGTCCTGGAGGCACTGCGGAGCGAGGTGGCGGATTCGCTGCGCCTGTATCCCGATCCCACAAGCCAGAGACTGGTTCAGGCCGTAGCGGCCCGGCACGGGGTTGCTTCCAGTCAGGTCTTTGTCGGCAATGGCTCCGACGAAGTCCTTGCGCACACCTTCCAGGCGCTGCTCCGGCACGATCAGCCGGTGTTGTTTCCGGACGTCACTTACAGCTTCTACCCGGTGTACTGCCGTTTGTACGGCATTGCTTATCGCGAGATTCCGCTGACGGATTCACTGGAGATCGACGTCGATGACTATTTGCAGACGAGCAACGGCGGGATAGTGTTTCCCAATCCGAATGCGCCGACCGGGCGCCTGCTGGGTTTGTCCGAAATCGAGCGGCTCCTGCGGGGAAATACGGCGTCCGTAGTCGTGATCGACGAGGCTTACGTGGATTTCGGCGGGACATCCGCCGTGTCGCTGGTGCACCGCTACCCCCAGTTGCTGGTGACGCACACCTTGTCCAAATCCCGCTCGCTGGCGGGGCTGCGCGTGGGCTATGCGATCGGGCATCCGGAATTGATCGAGGCGCTGATCCGGGTCAAGGACAGTTTCAACTCCTATCCGATGGACCGCTTCGCCCAGGCCGGAGCCGTGGCGGCGCTGGAGGATCAAAATTATTTCGAAGTGGCCTGTCGCAAGGTGATCCACAGCCGCGAGCGCCTGGTTGCCGGACTTCAGGCGCTGGATTTCGAGGTCCTGCCCTCCGCAGCAAACTTCGTCTTCGCCCGCCATCCGCGCTGGGAAGGCGCGGCGCTGACGGCCAGGCTGCGCGAGCGAGGCATTATCGTGCGGCATTTCCGCAATCCGGCCCGCATAGCCCCGTTCATGCGCATTACGGTGGGAACGGATGAGCACTGCGATGCGCTGCTCGGTGCCTTGCGCGGGATTCTTCTCGACGCGGGTGTCGCCTCGTCGGCCACCTAATTGAGTTAGGATGAAGCAATTTTTGACGCCTATCGTATGCGCCAAGCCCAAGTCACCCGCAATACCCTGGAAACCCAGATCAGCGTCAAGCTCAATCTCGACGGCAGCGGCAAGTCCAAGCTTGCCACCGGCATCGGATTTTTCGATCACATGCTCGATCAGGTGGCGCGTCATAGCATGATCGACCTGGAGATTGAAGCCAAGGGCGACCTGCACATTGACGCCCACCACACCGTTGAGGATGTGGGCATCACGCTGGGCCAGGCATTCGCCAAGGCGATCGGTGACAAGAAAGGCGTGCGCCGCTATGGCCATGCCTACGTCCCGCTAGACGAAGCGTTGTCGCGGGTGGTGGTGGATATCTCGGGCCGCCCCGGGCTCGAATATGTGGTCGAGTACGCACGCGGATTGGTCGGCGAGTTCGACATCGACCTAGTCCATGAATTCTTCCAGGGCTTCGCCAACCACGCGCTGGTGACTTTGCACATCGACAACTTCAAAGGCAGGAACGCGCACCACCAGGCCGAGACCATTTTCAAGGCTTTTGGGCGCGCGCTGCGCATGGCGGCGGAGATGGATCCGCGGGCGGCCGGCGCGTTGCCCTCGACCAAGGGCAGCCTTTGAGCGGTTTCGCGGATCGGGATTTCGGCCGCATATGCGTCGGCAAGTACCGTTGAACACGAACCACGAGCCACGAACCACGCTTGTATGACCGATATTGCTGTCGTTGATTACGGAATGGGCAACCTGCGTTCGGTGGCGAAAGCCCTGGAGCATGTCGCACCCGGCAAGGTCGTTACCGTGACCAGCGATCCGGCGGTGCTGCGCTCTGCCTCCAGGGTGGTTTTTCCGGGCCAGGGCGCGATGCCGGATTGCATGCGTGAGATGGACGCACGCGGGTTGCGCGCGCCGTTGCTGGAGGCGGCGCGCAGCAAGCCGTTTCTCGGTCTGTGCATCGGCTTGCAGATGTTGTTCGAGTCGAGCGAGGAGGGTGGCGTCGAGGGATTGGGCATACTGCCCGGAAAAGTCGTTCGCTTCCCCGCCGAGCGCATGGTGGGCGACCGCGGCGAGAAGCTCAAGGTGCCGCACATGGGCTGGAACCAGGTCTATCAGACCATGTCCCACCCGATGTGGACGGGCATTCCCGATGGCAGCCGCTTCTATTTTGTGCACAGCTACTACGTGGATGCGCGGGAACAGGCTTTGGTGGCGGGTACCGCCCGTTATCCTTTCAGCTTTACCTGCGCCGTTGCGAGGAATAACATTTTCGCCGTGCAGTTCCACCCTGAAAAAAGCCAGTCTGCCGGCCTGCGCCTGTTGTCGAATTTCGTCTCTTGGGACGAAACGAGCCGCGCGTCCAGCCAAAGACGGGCGATTCCCACCGCGAGCGCCTAACCCCGCGTAACCCGTAAGGATCCCCTTGTCTGTCGCAACAGCTTCAACGGGTGCGCTTGGCTTGCGCCGCCTGCAGCGAGTGATATCCATACCATGCTGATTATTCCGGCGATTGACCTCAAGGACGGACACTGCGTCCGTCTGAAGCAAGGCTCGATGGCAGACACCACGGTCTTTTCCGAAGATCCCGGTGCCATGGCGCGCCACTGGCTGAAACTGGGGGCCCGGCGCCTGCATCTGGTGGACCTGAACGGCGCCTTTGCCGGAAAGCCCAGGAACGAAGAGGCCGTGAAAGCCGTCATCAAGGCCGTTGGCGCGGACATTCCGGTGCAAATGGGCGGCGGCATCCGCGACCTCGATACCATCGAGCGCTATCTTGACGACGGCATTTCTTACATCATCATCGGCACAGCCGCGGTGAAGACCCCCGGCTTCCTGCACGATGCCTGTTACGCCTTTCCCGGCCACATCATGGTCGGACTCGATGCCAGAGAGGGCAAAGTTGCGGTGGACGGCTGGTCGAAGGTGACCGGCCACGACGTGATCGACCTGGCCAAAAAATTTCAGGATTACGGTGTCGAGGCAATCATCCATACCGATATCGGCCGCGACGGCATGATGAGCGGGGTAAACATCAAGGCGATGGTCGAGCTCGCCCGCGAACTGTCGGTCCCGGTGATCGCCAGCGGCGGGATCACCAACATCAAGGATGTGAAGGCGCTGTGCGAAGTCGAATCGGAAGGGATCATGGGCGCGATTACCGGCCGTGCAATTTACGAGGGCAAGCTGGACTTCACCGAAGCACAGAAAGTCGCCGACAAGATGGCGGAGAAGGCGGCCAAGGCGAAGGGGGGCGAGGCGTGAGGTGAGAGAGGTGAGAGAGGTGAGGCGCGGGTTGTGGATATGCGACACCTGGTCCCGTCGCGGGCTCGATCCGCGCGACCTTCCTTGATTCGATTCGCTTCGACCCGCCTCGATCCGGTGGCCTTTGCACCGCGCTTTATTACTCTTTTTACTCTCGCCTGACGCCTCTCGCCGCGCGCATATGGGCCTTGCCAAACGCATCATTCCCTGCCTCGACGTCACCGAAGGGCGCGTGGTCAAGGGTGTCAATTTCGTTAAGCTGCGTGACGCCGGCGACCCGGTGGAAATTGCCCGCAGGTACGATGAGCAGGGCGCCGACGAACTGACTTTCCTGGATATCACCGCGAGTTCGGACAATCGCGGGCTCATCCTCGGCATCGTCGAGCAGGTTGCATCGCAGGTGTTCATCCCGCTCACGGTCGGCGGCGGCGTGCGCGAGGTCAATGATGTGCGCCGGCTACTCAACGCCGGCGCCGACAAGGTCAGTATCAATACCGCGGCGGTAAAGGATCCGCGACTGGTGGAAGATGCGGCGGGACGCTTTGGTTCACAATGCATCGTGGTCGCGGTGGACGCCAAGCGTGTTCCGGACTTGAGTAGCGTGCGCTGGGAAGTATTCACGCACGGCGGACGCCGCCCTACCGGCATCGATGCGGTCGAATGGGGAAAAAAAATGCAGGCCGCAGGCGCTGGCGAGATCCTGCTTACCAGCATGGACCGGGACGGTACCAGGACGGGATTCGATGTCGAGCTCACTTGCGCATTCTCCGAGGCCCTCGATATTCCGGTGATCGCCAGCGGCGGTGTTGGCAGCCTGCAGCACCTGGTGGACGGAATCGTTCTCGGCAAGGCCGATGCAGTGCTCGCCGCCAGCGTGTTCCACTACGGAGAATTCACGGTGCAGCAAGCCAAGCAGTACATGGCGCGACATGACATCGAGGTGCGGCTGTGAGCGACGCCTGGCTCGACGAGGTGGCCTGGGACGAGCATGGCCTGGTTGCCGCGATTGCGCAGGAGGCGGACACCGGGAAGCTGTTGATGCTCGCGTGGATGAACCGGGAAGCGCTCGCCGAGACTGTGCGTTCGGGCCGGGCGGTATACTGGTCGCGCTCGCGAGACAAGCTCTGGCGCAAGGGCGAGGAATCCGGCCACGTCCAGCATGTCAGGGAGATCAGGCTCGACTGCGATGGCGACGTCGTGGTGCTCGAGGTGCAACAGCTCGGCGGCATCGCCTGCCACACCGGCCGAAGTCGCTGTTTCTTTCGCAGGCTCGACAATGGTGCATGGGTCGTCACTGAGCCGGTGATCAGGGATCCGCAGGAAATCTACGAGTCGAAGCCATGATAGACGCCAACATCTTGCGCCGGCTTGCGGAAATCATCGAAAGCCGCAAGCAGGGCGATCCGGCCAACTCCTACGTCGCGAGCCTGTTTGCAAAAGGCCATGACGCCGTGCTCAAGAAAGTCGGCGAGGAGGCGGCCGAGACCCTGCTCGCCGCGAAGGACGGTGATAAACTCCATATCGTTCGAGAAACCGCCGATCTGTGGTTTCATTGCCTGGTTATGCTTGCCTGGCACGGTCTCGGGCCCGATGACGTGCTTGCCGAGCTGCGGCGCCGGGAAGGCATTTCCGGGATAGACGAGAAGTCATCCCGACACAAGTAATCCGCCAAGCGGGCTGGATCGTTATCGAAAAACCTCCGGGGCAATCAATCAGGAAAATGGCCGCCGAGAATTGCGTTTTCTGCAAGATCGTCAGTGGCGAGATCCCCAGCCGCAAGGTGTACGAGGACGATGAGATCCTGGCTTTCCACGACATCAATCCGGTGGCGCCGGTGCACTTCATGCTGATCCCCAAAGAGCACGTGGCATCGCTCGCACACGCCGAGGATCGGCACCAGCAGGTGCTTGGGAGGATGCTGCTGCTTGCGCACCGGCTGGCAAGCGAGCAGGGATCGCCGGACGGGTTCCGCGCCATCGTCAATACCGGGCGGGTCGGACGGCAGGACGTGTTTCATGTGCACATGCATGTGCTCGGCGGCAGGGATCCGCTGCCTGGAATGATTCAGCGGTAAAAGTAAAATTTCGTATCGGGAGTGAAAAGATGGGTTCCTTCAGCATCTGGCATTGGCTAATCGTCCTTCTGGTGGTGCTGCTGATTTTCGGCACCAAGAAGCTTCGCAACATGGGTTCCGACCTTGGCGGCGCGGTGCGCGGATTCAAGGAAGGGATGAAGAGCGCGGACGAAGAGAAGACGACGGCCAAGATCGATAGCAACAACGCCGGTCAGACCATCGAAGGCGAAGTCAAAGACAAGACCAAGAGCTAGCGGGAGACGGTCGTTATCTTGGCTTGAGTCATGTTCGACATCGGTTTTACCGAGATCTTCGTCATCGGGGTCGTGGCGCTCATCGTAATCGGCCCCGAGCGTCTGCCGCGCGTGGCGAAAACCGTCGGCCATCTGTTCGGCCGCATGCAACGCTACGTTTCCGAGGTCAAGGCGGACATCAGCCGTGAAATCGAACTCGACGAGCTGCGCAAGCTGCAGTCCACGATGCAGGACGCGGCGCGCTCCATCGAACAGTCAGTGAGTTCCCAGGTCAGCTTCATCGAATCCGAAGTCAAGCAGGCCGGCACGGAAGTCCAGAAGCAGGTGGAATCCGCGGTCGCGCCGATTTCCGGAATTCAGTTGATGCCGAACACCACGCCGGTGAGCGGAGGCGAATCACCCGCTGCCGAAGAACCGGCGCACGAAGCACCTGTGCCCGAAGAGCCGGAGACGCAGCTCGAACTGGGACTGGACAAGCCCGCGCCGAACGACAAGCGTGCCTGATTCCGCGGCGCGCGCCGAACCTACCTCAACACGGCAAACCAGCGGTCCACGATGATCGAGCCCGATTCCTTCATGTCGCACCTGGTCGAGCTCAGGGACCGGTTGTTGCGGTGCGTGATTGCCCTCGTTGTGGTGTTCGGCTTGTTGTTTTACTGGGCACGAGACATCTACGCCATTCTTGCCCAGCCATTGCTTGCCTCGCTGCCTGCGGGCGGGCAACTGATCGCAACGGAAGTCACGGCGCCTTTTTTTGTACCGATCAAGGTGACGATGATGGCTGCGCTGGTGATCGCGTTGCCTTACCTGCTCTATCAGACCTGGGCATTCGTTGCGCCGGGTCTGTATGCGCACGAGAAGAAATTGGTGGCGCCACTCATTATCACCAGCACCTTGCTGTTTCTTTGCGGCATGGCTTTCGCCTATTTCCTGGTGTTTCCGGTGGTATTCAAGTTCATCATTAAGGTCGCGCCGGAAGGCGTGGCGGTGATGACCGACATCGGCAAATACCTGGACTTCGTCCTCACCCTGTTTGTGGCCTTCGGTGTGACCTTCGAAGTGCCGGTGGCAGTGGTGATCCTGGTGCGGATGGGAATGGTAAGCGTCGCGAAATTGCGGGAGATCCGTCCCTACGTCATCGTCGGTGCATTCGTCATCGGCGCGATTTTCACGCCGCCCGACATGGTGTCGCAGGTCATGCTTGCCGTGCCCTTGTGGGTACTGTATGAGCTCGGGATTTTCGTGGCGCAGTGGGTCGGAAAGTCCGCTGCCGCGGAAACCACATCCGACCCGGCAGCCTGACTGGCCGCGAAGATACCGGGACAGTTATTCGAGTTCGCCGCGGCGGCTGGGTTTCGGCCGTTTGCCGACGTTTACCTCGATCAGCATCTCGGCATGGTTGCGCAGGATTTTAAGCGACGCCTGCTTTCCCGGTTCGAGGGCGGCGATCAGGTTGAGCATGTTGGTCGAATCGACGACCGGGCTGGATTCCACCGCGACCAGAATGTCCCCGGCCTTGACGCCGGCGCGATCAGCGGGCCCGCCGCGCAGCACGCCGGAGATGAGGGTTCCATTGGTGCCCGAAAGCCGGAACGACTCGGCCAGCTCCGCCGAAATATCCTGTACTTCCACGCCGATCCAGCCGCGCGTCACCGATCCGGTTCCGACGATCTGCTGCATTACCTGTTTGGCGAGATCCGCCGGAATGGCGAAGCCGATCCCGAGCGAACCGCCGCTGCGCGAGTAGATCGCGCTGTTGATGCCGACCAGGTTGCCCGCCGAATCCACCAGCGCGCCGCCTGAATTGCCGGGATTGATTGCAGCATCGGTTTGAATGAAATTCTCGAAGGTGCTGATGCCCAGGTGACTGCGGCCGAGCGCGCTGACAATGCCCATGGTCACCGTCTGGCCGACACCGAAAGGGTTCCCGATCGCGAGCACCATGTCGCCGACCGAAAGCTTCTGTGGATTTCCGAAGGTGACTGCGGGAAGGTCGGAGATGTCGACTTTGAGCACCGCAAGATCGGTCTCGGGATCGGTGCCGATGATTCGGGCCGGCACTTTGCGGCCGTCAGCGAGCGCCAACTCGATCTCGTCTGCCGCCTCGATCACGTGATGGTTGGTCAGAATGTAGCCTTCCGGTCCGACGATCACGCCGGAACCGAGGCTGGAACTGTTCTGGGTGTCGCCGTCCAGCTGGTCGCCGAAAAAGCGCCGGAATAACGGATCATCCATGAACGGGTGCCGCGGAACCTTCACTTCCTTGCTGGTGAAGATATTCACCACGGAGGGCATGGCTTTCTTCGCCGCAGAGCTGAGCGAATTCATGCTGGCACGATCCCCCGGGCCAACTACCGCCTCACGGACGGTGACAATGCCTCCGTTGCGGGCGCTCCACGATACCAGATCGGGCCGCAAGGTGACGACCACGAACAATGCCGCCAGGCTGATCGTCACTGCCTGGGAGAATATGAGCCAAAACTTGCGCATGAAAGCAAACCTGGGACGTGGAGGAACGCAACGGCGGGCGCGGGCGTCCACGTATTATTCACCAAATGGTCTTGTCATAGAAGCGTACTTAGGGGAGCTTTGTATAAGTCCCACGACGCGCGTTGCGCCAGGTGCGGACGACTTGCTAGGGACGCCGGAGCGCGGAACAGGGGCCCCTTTGGGGATGTGACCGCGTAGGCGTCCCATCGAGCGCACATGACCGGCGTGCAATACGAGCGACTCCGGGTCGCATCCCCCGGCCAAGTCCGACGGAACCCGCTACGCCTGCGCGCTCGCGCTCCGCAGATGCGGCTGAAGCCCCAACTAAGGCGTGTCGGAGCGCGGAAAAGGGGCCCCTCGGGGGATCTGACCGCGAAGACACGCGGCCCGAATCGCCTCGGTCGCGCATGCGGGACCTAATACAGAGCTTCCCTAGCCGCGCCGAATCCTACTTCCGCGGTTGCTAGAGTTGCTCCCAGACAATGTCCGGATGCCTCCCAATGCTGCCCGATTAAAGCTTATAAATCAGCAACTTGGGCAAAAGTATCCGGTTTGACAAGGGGCGCGCCGCTCCACTACACTACGCGGCTTTCGCTAATGACCCCCGCGGAATGACCGCCATGAAAACATTTTCAGCCAAGACGCACGAGGTGAAGCGCGATTGGTTCGTGATCGACGCCACCGACAAGGTGCTGGGGCGACTGGCCGCTGAGATCGCGAAACGCCTGCGCGGCAAACATAAAGTTACGTTTACTCCGCATGTGGACACCGGTGATTACATCGTTGTCGTCAACGCCAAAAAACTGCGCGTGACCGGCAACAAGGCCACACAGAAAATTTACTATCGCCACTCCACTTACCCGGGCGGCATTTACGGCACCACCTTTGCCAAACTGCACGGCAGATTCCCCGGCCGCGTGCTGGAAAAGGCGGTCAAAGGCATGCTGCCGAAAGGCCCGCTTGGCTATGCGATGCTGAAGAAACTGAAGGTCTAT
>JBOIFZ010000324.1:0-4897 GCA_050741735.1 Burkholderiales bacterium | reverse complement strand
GACGATTGAGCGAGAGATTACCAAGGTGTCCTTACAAGGACGTCATACATCATTGGCCTTTCTTGGTGCCTTGGTGCCTTGGTGGTTGGATTGGTGATCGCAATCAAAGAACTATTCGCCTTATTCCATCGCGAATGAGCGGCACATTGAAATTGATCAGGAGTCCGAGCCGCTTTCCGGTGAGCTTAAGATAGGTCAGCAGTTGCGCTTCAAACAAGGGCACCATTTTCTCTGTTGCCTTGAGCTCAACAATTATCTGATCTTCGACCAGCAGGTCTAACCTCAGTCCGCTGTCGATTCGCATGTCGTCATAGATGATCGGCAGATTTACTTGAGCCTCGAACCGGACATTGCGCTTGCGCAATTCATGGCAAAGACACTGTTCGTAGACGCTTTCCAGCAATCCCGGTCCAAGCGTCGTGTGCACTCGGAAAGCCGCATCCACGATCGTCCTCGCGGTTTGGTCGACTGCAGCCGAAATTGGAACGTTGTTCATACTCCGAAGTTGGCAACGATTGAATGACGCCTTTCTTGGTGTCTTGGTGCCTTGGTGGTTTGCAGTTCCTAGTCAAGCAGCGCAAGCTGCGCCCGGATTTTCTCCAGCGTGCCGGTGAAGCTGGACAGCCGCTCTTTTTCCTGGGCGACGACGTTTGCCGGCGCGCGCTCGACGAAACCGGCGTTGCCGAGCTTGCTGTTGGCTTTTGCAATCTCGTTTTCGAGCCGCGCGATCTCTTTGGAGAGGCGCTCGCGCTCGGCAGCGACGCCTACTTCGATCTTCAGCATCAGGCGATAGTCGCCGACGATCTGCACCGGCGCCGCGCCGGCGTTTTTTGCCGGCGCCAGTGCGTCGACGATCTCCACGTCCGAGAGCTTCGCCAGCACCTTCAGGCTCGGCGCGAACTCCCGCAACATGGCGGCGTTCCCGGCGGCGACCAGCGGCACCCGCTGCGCCGGAGAAATCGACATTTCGCCGCGCAGCGCGCGGCAGGCTTCGACCAATGACTTGAGCTGGGTGACCCAGGACTCCGCCTTGGCGTCGATACGGTCCGGCCGCGAAACCGGGTAGGGCTGCAACATGATCGATGCCTCACCGCCCGGATGGCGGCCGGCCAGCGGTGCAACTTTCTGCCACAGCTCCTCGGTGATGAACGGAATGACAGGATGCGCGAGCCGCAGAGTGGCTTCCAGCAGCCGCAGCAGCGTGCGCCGCGTGGCGCGCTGCTGTGCCTCGGAGCCATTCTGCAATTGCACTTTGGCGATCTCGAGGTACCAGTCGCAGTACTCGTCCCAGACGAATCTGTAGATAGCGCTGGCGACGTTGTCGAAGCGGTAATCGGCGAAGCCTTTCCCGACCTCGGCCTCGGTGCGCTGAAGCTGGCTGACGATCCAGCGGTCGGCCGGTGAGAAATCGAACTCGCCCTCATCCCCGGCCCTTCCCCCGGAGGGGGAAGGGTGAAAATTCCCCTCTACCTCCGGGCGAGGGGTTGGGGGTGAGGGAGCGGCCGCGGCGCCGCCCTGCGGGAGAGGGGATGGGGTGAGGGAAGAACCGCAGTCCTTGCCCTCGCAGTTCATCAGCACGAAACGGCTGGCGTTCCACAGCTTGTTGCAGAAGTTGCGGTAGCCCTCGCAGCGGCTCAGGTCGAAATTGAGCGTTCGCGCGAATGTGGCGAGCGAGGTGAAGGTGAACCGGAGCGCATCGGCGCCGAATGCCGGAATGCCGTTCGGATAGTTTCTGCGCACGTACTTTTCGATCTTCTGCCTGTGTTCCGCGCGCAGCAGTCCCGCTGTCGATTTCGCAACCAGGTCGTCGATCGAGATGCCGTCGATCAGATCGAGCGGGTCGAGCGTGTTTCCTTTCGACTTCGACATTTTCTGGCCGTCGGCGTCGCGCACGAGTGCGTTTATATAGACGTGGCGGAACGGCACTTTGCCGGTGAAGTGCAGGGTCATCATGAGCATGCGCGCAACCCAGAAGAAGATGATGTCGAACCCGGTGATCAGCACCGAGGAAGGAAGGAAGACTTCCAGGTCTTTGGTTTTCTCCGGCCAGCCGAGCGAAGTGAACGGCACCAGTGCCGAGGAAAACCAGGTATCGAGCACGTCCTCGTCGCGCTTCAGTCGCCGCTCCTGAAGCAGCGCATCCGTTACCTCCGCAATGCGGCCGTCACGTGTGCCAAGTTTTCGCAAGTACTGCTGGTAAGCCTCCTTTTCAGTACGAGCGACGTATACGTTGCCTATGTCGTCGTACCAAGCGGGAATCTGATGGCCCCACCACAACTGACGGGATATGCACCAATCTTGAATGTTCTCCAGCCACTGGTTGTAGACGGTGGTCCAGTGCTCCGGGAAAAACTTGACCTCGCCCTTGGCGACGCCCTCAAGTCCTTTTTTCGCCAAGTCCTGCATCTTCACGAACCACTGATCGGTTAGCATCGGCTCAACAATTACGCCAGTGCGCCCGGATCGAGGGACTTTTAGCTTGTATGGCTTCTCCGAGACCAAGAAGCCTTGCGCTTGGAGGTCGCTAACGATCTGTTTGCGCGCTTCGAAGCGATCGAGACCTTGATACTTCAAGGGGATGATGTCGGTCGTGGCTTTGCCTACGATTCCGTCATGGCTCATCAAAGTGACTTCACCTTTCGGCGCAGCCTGAAAGGTAGGATCAAAATCATCGAGAGGACTGTTCTTGATTCGTGCATCAAGCCTGAATATCGAAATAAGGCCGCCGCCTGGAAGATCAAGAAATAGACCGGTCTTCGCGTGGCGCTGCCAAACTCGATAGTCATTGAAGTCGTGTGCAGGCGTGATCTTGACGCAACCGGTGCCGAACTCCGGGTCCACATACTCGTCCGCGATTACCGGTATGGTCCGGTCGGTGAGCGGCAGTTTCAGGTGCAGTCCTACCCATTTCCTGTACCGTTCATCATCCGGGTGCGCCGCCACGGCCACGTCGCCGAGCATTGTTTCCGGACGGGTGGTGGCGACCACCAGGCTGCCTGATCCATCGGTGAGCGGATAGCGGATTTCCCAGATGCGGCCGTCTTCCTCCTCGCTGTCCACTTCCAGGTCGGAGACCGCGGTTTGCAGTACCGGGTCCCAGTTGACCAGCCGTTTTCCGCGATAGATCAGGTCCTGTTCGTGCAGGCGCACAAACACCTCGATCACCGCGCGCGACATGTTCGCGTCCATTGTGAAGTAGCCGGCGCGCTGGCCTTCGGTGTCGGCGTAATCCCAGTTCGCGGAGGCGCCGAGCCGGCGCATCTGCTGGATGATGGTCGAACCGGATTGCTGCTTCCATTCCCAAGCACGCTCGATGAATTTTTCGCGGCGCAGATCGTGACGGGTCTTGCCCTCCGACTCCAACTGGCGCTCGACCACGATCTGCGTGGCGATGCCGGCGTGATCGGTCCCGACCACCCAGTTGGTGTTGAACCCGCGCATGCGGTGGTAGCGAATCAGTGCGTCCATCAGCGTCTGCTGGAAGGCGTGGCCCATGTGCAGCGTGCCGGTGACGTTCGGAGGCGGCAACTGAATGCAGTAGGGGGGGCGGTTATCGTCCGAGCTGGTCGAGAAGTAGCCGCGCGATTCCCAGATCGGATACCAGCGGACTTCAATGTCCCTGTGATCGAAGCTCTTGGCGAGTTCCATTTGCTGAGCGCAATTACGAAAGCTGCGAATTATAGCGTAGCAGGCTGCCGCGAAATTTGTGAGACTCGCCGCTCCGTGTCCTTTGTGGTGAAAGGTTTAGTGTCCCCTTCGGGGATGGTTGAAACCCCTCGCCTTCAGGCGAAGAGAAGGTGTGCGCGAGGCTCGCGAAGCGAGTCTGAGCAAATCTCCCTCTCCCTCTAGGAGAGGGTGCAGGGTGAGGGTGAGAAGGTGCGACAGCGGCGATGCGGTCGATCGATACAAGAACCGCATCCCTCATCCCCGGCCCTTCTCCCGAGGGGAGAAGGGTGTACAGTCGGCTTCCGGCCGACAAAGTGCGAACCCCTCGGCTTGCAGCCGAGGGTGGTTTAATCTTTGGACGGTCCGTCGGAGAGGGCGGATCGAACGATTGCGGGAAGCGAGCGCTTCAGTTCCGCAATCAGTTGGTCGAGTGCCTGCGCGCGCACCGGGTCGTTACCAATCCGCTCCAGCAGCCGTGCACGCTCTGACTCGAGCTTTGCCGCGAGGCGCAAATTGATCGCGGTTTCGAGTACCGCGTTGGCATTTGCAAATGGACTTGTGTTGGAGCGCTGCGGCGCGGATGGCCCCCGGCCCGGCCCGCTTACCCTGTCCACGATGGTAGGAATGTTTCCGGGTACCGGCGCGTCGGTACCGCGCAGAGAATCGGTGAGTTCGGGGACCGGGGCCGCGTCGGGCTCGGATGTCCCCGCACGGTGCTTGTGCATGAGTTGGTCAAGTTTGCCGAGAACGTCTTCTTCGTCTTCGGCACCGGGGGGCGGCAGGTTCCGCAGGTCTTCCGCCATCAGGACGGGGTGCCGCCTAGTTGGTGGGTGACGATTTCGTAACCGCGATCGCGATAGAAGCGATAGCGGCTGCGCGCGGCCTCACGGTCCCGGGTATCGGTGCTGACGATCTCGGCCAGGCGCTGGAAACGGCTGAAAAACGGCGGCGTCTCGTCACACAGGTTCACGAGCATCTGATCGTGAATCAGCGGTTCGCTCAGATGATCCACGATCACCGGGGTGACCGGTGCGAGCCGGTGATCGCAGCGGCAATGCGGCACGAAACCGGTCGAAGGGACGCTCCAAAGCATTCTCGAAAGCTTGTCGGTCATGCGGGCATCCGCAGTGAACAGCAACACCCGCATACTGCGCGCAAGCGCCTTGGCAGCGAGCGCGCAGGCGGTCTGCAGCTTGTCGTCGACGTGCGTGTAGAACAAAACCTCAGTCAT
>JBOIFZ010000323.1:0-2356 GCA_050741735.1 Burkholderiales bacterium | reverse complement strand
TTGATGTTTTTCACTTTCACCTTTTGACTCCGGCTAACGTGCCGGCTGTGCCACGAGAGATGATCACAGCGCGGCGCATTACCCTACGTCGCAACAAGCCATGCGCCGTATTGTCTCTTTCCTCTTTTCTCTTTTCTCTTTTCTCTCCATCCTAGTCCCTCAGATCCCGGCCGGTGAGTTTCAGGAACACGTCTTCCAGATTTGCCGGCCGGTGCAAGTAGCGCAAGCTGGGACGATTCTGCAGCGTGGCAATCAGCGGTTCGGCGCGGCTGGTATAGCAGAACACGGTCTCGCCGGTATGCTCGGCACGCATGGCAAGTTTGTCGCCGTGCTCGGCCGCCCATCCCGCCACGTCTTCCCCGTACACCTCCAGCACCTCCGGCTCGATGTGACGCGAGATCAGCTCGCGCGGGCTGCCGGTGGAGATGATGCGGCCATGGTCCATGATCGACAAGCGCCGGCACAGGCGTTCCGCCTCGTCCATGAAATGCGTGGTCAGCAGGATGGTCTTGCCCCGGTTCAGCAACTGCTTGAGCCGCTCCCAGATCAGGTGGCGGGCCTGGGGGTCGAGTCCGGTGGTCGGCTCATCGAGGAATATCAGGTCGGGGTCGTTGATCAGCGCGCGCGCCAGCGACAAGCGCCGCTTCATCCCACCGGAGAGGGTCTGGATCTTCGAGTTTGCGCGGTTGGTCAGTCCGGCGAACTCCAGAAGTTCGGGAATGCGGCTGCGCGTGACGGCGTCGGCCTGGCCGAAGTAACGCCCGTATACCAGCAGGTTTTCGAACACCGTGAAGTCGGGGTCGAGATTGTCTAGCTGCGGCAGCACGCCCAGCCGGATGCGGGCTTCGCGAGCGGATTGCGGCACAGGGAGGCCGAGCAGCGACATCTACCCCGCATCCGGATCGGCAAGTCCCAGGCACAGGCGCAGCGTGGTGGTCTTGCCGGCACCGTTGGGTCCGAGCAGTCCGTGGCACTCGCCGGCTTCCAGCGAGAGGTTAACGCCGCGCACGACTTCGAGGTCGCCGTAGGATTTGCGCAGGTCTTTTACTTCAAGAAGCGGCATGCTGGAACCAGATCAAATCAAGAGCCTTGACGCAAAGGTCGCAGAGGAAACAAAGAGAACACAAAGAAAAATGTTAGGATACGATCAAATTCGAGTCTTTTCTTTGCGTCCTTTCTGTATTCCCTCTGCGACCTTTGCGTCAACGCACTTGACTTGGTTCTCCGCATAGTCGAAAACCGGGATCAGGCGCGACAGGTTTGTTCGACGAGTTTCTGCAGCGTCCCCAGATTCCCATGGAAAAAATGGCCGGCGCCGGGAAGCACCACGATCGGAAGCTGTTGCGGACGGGCCCAGTCGAGTGCGTCCTTGAGCGGCACCACGTCGTCGTCCTCGCCGTGCACCACCAGCGTTCCGGCGGGAACCGTGCCGACCGGGAAGCGACCGACCGCGGGCGCCACCAGCACCAGATGCTTCGGCTCGAGTCGCCCGGCGACCGAGGCGGCGACGAAGCCGCCGAACGAGAATCCGCCCAGCACCAGTTCCCCCTCGCCATATGTGCGCCGCGCATGCGCCGCGAGCGCCAGGAAATCATCGATTTCGCCGCGGCCCTCGTCGAACACGCCGTCGCTCGCTCCGACGCCGCGGAAATTCAATCGCAGCGCGCAGTACTTCGACGCGAAGAACGCTTTCGCCAGGGTCTGCACTACTTTGTTTTCGAGCGTGCCGCCGTACCGCGGATGAGGATGCGCAACCAGCGCCACGCCGCGGCGCGCCTCCCCGGGATCGTTGGCGACCACCTCGAGCCTGCCAGCCGGTCCGTCAATCGAGAGTCGCTGCAGTGTTGCAGATTTCAAATGCGAAGACGCTCGACGATGCGGCCGTGGACCAGATGCTCGTCGATGATCTCATCGATGTCGCTCTTGTCCATGTAGGTGTACCAGATCTCCTGAGGATAAATCGCGATCACCGGGCCCTCGTCGCAGCGGTCCATGCAGCCCGCCTGGTTCACCCGCACCTTGCCGGGGCCTGCGAGTTGCAGCGATTTGACGCGGGCTTTGGCGTAATCGCGCATTTCCTGCGCGTGATGGTTATTGCAGCACGCGGCGCCGGCTTCGCGCTGGTTGCAGCAGAAGAATACGTGATACTTGTAATGGCTCACTGGAAGAATCGTCTGAACTAGTAGTGTCCTGTTTCGCTGATTCGCGGCCGAAAACCCGACGAGAATCGGCGTCATGCTGTGTTACGAGTCCTCGCCGTGCGTGTCGGAGCGCGGAAGAGGGGCCCCTCCGGGGATCTGACCGCGGAGACACGCGTAAGGCCGGTGACGGACACGCTATTGGCCGGTTGCACGGT
>JBOIFZ010000322.1:0-7335 GCA_050741735.1 Burkholderiales bacterium | reverse complement strand
GGCGCAAGCTGGGTGGGTTCCTTGCGGACGCCGGTTTCGGAAAAATCGAACTGCGCGCCCGTTACGAGAATTACGATCCGCTCAGCGTCATCGGCGATTTTCTCGCGGTCAATCTCGAAGAGGCGGGTGATGCGAAGAACGCGGCGGTATGGCGCGAATGGGGGCGCCGGCCGAACGGCATGTTCGCCCAAGCCTGGGTCAGTTGTGTAGGACGAAAGATACGGTGAAGGGTGAATGAGTGAAGGGTGAAGGGTAACAACCGGCCAGTCCAAAGGCCGGCAACAATACCGTTCGACGCAAAAAAGAACGCGCTTGAAGAACAAATGGGTTTTCAAAGGAGTCGATGAATCGGTGTGGACTTCTTGGATTCGCCGTCATCTCTCGTTGTTGACGTTACCCTTCACTCATTCACCCTTCACCATGAAAGAAAAAACCGGCAGGCGCCGAAGGCGCGCTGCCGGTTTTGATTTGGTTGCTGCTTTGTAGTTGTTGGTATCTCAGTAGATCACGACCGGGTTGCCGGGCGAGCCGGTGGCGCCGATCATGCGCAGCGGCGCCCAGATGAACGCGGCTTCCTTGATGCCGGCCTTGACCATCGACTCGGTATCCACGTTCTCCAGGTTCCAGATGCCGCGGCGGGTCTGCATCTGGGTGTGGCAGGGAACAGCGAAACCGTCGCCATCCTCGCCGAAAGGCTGCGCGTCGTTCGCAGAAGTGTCGCCCATGGTCAGCGCAATGTCCCGCGACGCCATGTACTGGCAGGCGCTGATGCCGAAGCCGGGCTCACCTTGCGCGAAGATTGCGCGCGCCGCGGCACGTTGCTCGGCGTTCAACGACTTGTAACGGCCATTGCCCCAGGTGTTGCCTTGGCCGGTGTGGACAGCGACACAGTCGCCGGAACCGATTTCAGCGATGCCCATGGCCTTGACCATGGCCTTGACATCATCAGCAGTGACGATGCCCGGGGAGTCAGTGCTCTTGGGAATCGGCAGCATCTCGGCGGAAGCCGACAGCTTGCCCTGCGATTTGCGATAGCCGACGGCGTCCAGTACCACCAGGCGGCAGACAAAGCCGTTCTCACCCACGTGCTCCACGCCCATCGGACCCATGCCAAGAACGCGACCGCCGGGTCCACGCTCATAGTTGTCCCACGTGACGCGGCCGTTGTACATCATCGGGCCCTTGGAGGTGTTCACGCCGATATGGCCGGGCCCGTCGAACTGGGTCGAGATCTGGCCGATTTCGGTTGTCAGCATTTCATCGTGGTAAATGAGCGCGTTCTTCCCGAACGGACCGCCAGTCGGCGTGCCGGGGATGCTCAAATTCCAACTGCGCGCGCCGAATGCCGGCGCTTCCCGGTGGTAGTACTTGCCGACGGTGATGGCCTTGAACTGCTTGACGGCGGCAAGGGCGCGCTTGACGTTGGCCGAGTTCTTGGTGTGGTTCGAGCTTCCTGCGCGGTCTTCCGCGCCCCACTTGGTCGGGAACCAGTTTTCGGTAATGGGCGAGTCGTCGACCGGCCCTTTCAACGTCTGGGCGGACGCCGATGCAGCGAAGCACAGGGCTCCGACTGCCGCGGCAATGACGGTAAGTTTGTTCATTGGGAAAGCTCCTCCGTGAGTTGTAGTTAGCTTTTTAGCCTGACTGCTTTGCTGTTTTCGTCCGGCACCTGGGAACATTGTCCGGATCCCCGTGCGGCGCAGAGACAAGTACACTGACACAACTTTTCTTACACTTTTCAACTCGTATGTCCGTCGGTTTCAGATTGCAACGATCCGCTGCGTTCGGATCGATCGATCCCAACAGCTTAGCTTCGCGCGCCGGGGTTTCAGGAGAATGTCACGCGCCGTCGCAGCATTGCGATCTGACATCTGGCCGGATTGCGGAGGAAACGAGAGCGAATAGGAAGCCCGCGCCACATGTCACGTACGTGAGTTTCCTGCTCAGGAGTTGCGACGCACTTTCATGATGCGGCCGCGGATTACGATCTGTAACGGATGCGCCGACGCAGAGCGTCAGCGCACGGGTTCGCACGCGAGGACTTTCGACATTGCTTCAGCGATCTGCCGCAGATCCAGCGGCTTCGTCAGGATGTGATCGATGCCGGCGGAGAGCGCCTGCTGGGTCAGCACGGGTCCGGTGTAGCCGCTGATCAGAACCACCGGAACATCGGCGCGCAGCTGACGCATCTGCCACGCCAGCTCGGTGCCGGTCATTCGCGGCATTAGCTGGTCGAGCACGACGGCGTCGAAGCGTGTGGGATCGGTGCGGAACTCCTCGAGCGCTTCGGACGGACGAGTGAATCCCGCCGGTTCGTAGTTGAGCGCCGCGAGCATTTCTTCGGTCAGCAGCATCAGCGGTTTCTCGTCTTCAACAAGCAGAACACGCTCGCCGTGCCCACGCGGTAGCGGAACGGCATGGGCTGCCTTTTCTATCGCCTCAGCGTCCGAGCGCGGGAGGTAGATGTCGAACGTGCTGCCTTGCCGCGGCCGGCTGGCGACATCGATCGCGCCGCCAAGATCGGTGACGATGCCTTGCACTAGCGCCAGTCCGAGTCCGGTGCCGGTGCCCGACTCGCGCGTCGTGAAAAAAGGTTCGAAGATGCGCGCGGTGACTTCGGGCGTCATGCCGCAGCCGGTGTCTTCGACCCGCAGGCGGATGTAGCGGCCCGCCGGCAACAGCCCGTGGGACAACGTCGCGTCTTCGTGCGCATCGATCACGTCCAGTGCAACCGTCAGCTTGCCCCCGGTGGCCATTGCGTGTTCGGCATTGCGGCAAAGATTCATGATCAACTGGTGGATGTGGGTCGGGTCCGCGATCACTGCCGCCCGGCGCGCGGCCAGTACCGTGCCCAGTTCGATATCCTCCGGAAGCGACACGCGCACAAGATCCAGGGTTTCCTCCAACACTTCGTCCACATTGACTACCGTGCGCTGGCCGCGATTGCTGCGGCTGTAAGTCAAGATTTGGTCGATCAACGCCTTGGCGCGATGCGCCGCCGCGAGGACGTTGCCGACGTAGCGCTTGAGCGTGCTACCTTCGGCGGCGGCATTCTGCGCCATATCGCCGTAGCCGAGGATCGCTGCGAGGATGTTGTTGAAGTCATGCGCGATGCCGCCCGCCATCGTACCGATTGCTTCCAGCTTCACCGCCTGGCGCAGCCGCGTTTCCAGTTTGTCGCGCTCGGCGTCCGCGAGCCGTCTTTCCGAGATGTCGCGGTAGATCGCATAACTGGCGATCTGGCCGGTCGCGACCAGAATCGGTGCGCCGAGTTCGGAAACGTGCAACCGGATGCCGTCGCTGCGGATGCGCTCGGTTTCCATGGTGGTATGCCGGCCATGCCGCATCGAGCGCGCCAGGCGCTGCCATTCCGGCCGCAGTTCCTCGGGAACGATCAGCGTATCGAGTGCCCGGCCGCGCACTTGTTCGGCCGTGTAGCCGAACAGGCGGGTGAATTCGCGGTTGACCCGGGTCACGCGTTGGTCGAGATCGAGCATGACGATCGCCTCCGGCGCGCTCTCAAACAGTTCGTCGAGCAATGCCGTCTGCACGCGCAACTGCTCTTCGGCGCGCTCGCTGCGGCGCAGATGGCGCGAGACCAACCAGACCAGCGCGATGACGCTGAGGCAAAGCAGTGTCGTGCGCACCGTGCTGTGCATGACCTGGACGTGCCACGCATCGAGCACCGCGGTCTTCTTCAGGCTGACGCCGACCGCGAGCGGATAGCCGCCGACGGCCTGGGCCGCGTATATGCGCTCCTGGCCGTCTGCCGGGCTTTTCAGCAGCGTGGCGGTTTTGCTTTGCCCTGCCAGCAGTCTTCGGAACAGGGCTTCTTCCGCGAACGGGCGGCTGAGCTCGTCGCCCGCCGACGGGTAGCGCGCCAGTAGCCCGCCACCCTGGTGAAACAGGACGACCTCGCTGCCCTCGCCGAGATCGATTGCCTCGTAGAAACGCCGGAAATAATCCAGGTCGACCCAGGCAACAGCCACACCCTGGAAGCGGCCGCCGGCGTCATTGATACGGCGGCTCAGCGCGATTGTCCAGTTCGCCGTTCCTTCGCGGCGAAACGCTTGCGAGATGAACAGTCCCGATTCGGTTTGTTGCCGGTGCGTCAGGAAAAACGGCTGCCGCGCGATCGACCCGGAAAGAAGCAGCGCGTCGGCGCCAGTGGCGAGTACGCTGCCGTCGCTGCCGGCGACGAACAGGTTTTCGATATGGGGAATCAATCGCATGCGACTGCGCAGGCGCTCGTGAATTTGCGGGTCGTCGGCGCGTAACCCCGTCAACTGCATGACGGTCGCGGTGTCCTGCACGACGACGTCGAAAGCCTGCGCCGCGCTGCGCGTCTGTTCGGCCAGGGTTCGCGAAAGACTGGCATAGCTCTGCTCGGCCGTTTCGACGACGATCTCCAGCCTGCGCAGAATGTCGTAGAACTGAACGCTTGCCGTCACGACGACCATCAGCGCCCCCGCAATGCGCAGCGCGAGATGGAAATGGGTGCGCGAACCCGCGCTCGGTTTGCCTGGTTGCAACTGCGGATCCCGCGCGTCGGGCGCAGTGGAGAGATCGTTCACACGCGCACCGCGCCGGATTTGTCTCGCGGCACGACTTCCTCGACGGCCGCCAGCCGGTCGTGCCGCTTGAATGGCTTGGCAAACGCCACCGCCGCGCCGAGCTTCAGTGCGGTGGCGGCCCAGTTCTGCCTTCCGTCGCGGGCACCGCCTGAAATGGCGATGACCGGCAGTCCGGGCAGCATGCGGCGTGCGTCGCCCAGGGTCTGGGCACCATCGCGGCCAGGCATGTCGATGTCGGTAATCAGCAGGCCGACGGGCCGGCTGCGCAGCATCTTCAGCGCGTTTGCGCCGTTTTCGGCCTGGCGCACGCGATAGCCCGCTTCACTCAGCCATTCGGCGAGCAGTCCACGCATCAGCGCATCGTCGTCTACCACCAGAACCTCGATCATTTCTCCGTTTTCGGCCGTCCGGCGGGATTCGTCGCCCGTCTGGCACGAGTCGCCAATATTTCAACTTGAAACACAACCCATCCCACGCACAACTATACGCACAGCTATACTAATCCCGCCTGCTGTTTCAGGCTGCAAGCGCTACGAACTTATTCTTCAGGCATGAACATTCCGCGGCATATCCTGGTGGTCGATGACGACGCCGACCTGCGTCGGCTGGTTGCCGATTATCTCGGCGACTACGACCTGCGCGTAACGGGCGCAGCCGACGGTGCCGCCATGCGCGATGCCATGGCGAACGAGGTCGTCGACCTGATCCTGCTCGACCTGAAGCTGCCGTCCGAGGACGGCATGAACCTCGCGCGCGAACTGCGCGAGACGTCGAGCGTCCCCATCATCATCCTCACCGGCCGCAAGGACGACGTCGACCGCATCATGAGCCTGGAGCTCGGCGCCGACGACTATCTGACCAAACCGTTCAATCTGCGCGAACTGGTGGCACGCATCCGCGCGATCCTGCGCCGAACGCAGGCGCATCCGTTTCCGCATGTGGAAGGGCGTGCTCCGCAGGCTTTCCGCTTCGGCGGCTGGGAGCTCGATTTGCGTTCGCGACGGCTCACCTCGAACGACGGCGAGCGCGCCCAACTGACCCATGCGGAATTTGCATTGCTTGCGGCTTTTCTGGGCGCTCCCGAGCGCATCCTCAGCCGCGAGCAGCTCCTCGAACTAAGCCGCGGCAACGACGAGAACGTGTTCGACCGCAGCATCGACGTGCAGATCCTGCGGCTGCGCCGCAAGATCGAATCCGATCCCAGTCGTCCGACACTGATCCGCACCGAGCGCGGCGCCGGATATTTCTTCGACTCGCAGGTGGAGGTCGTCGCCTGACGACTCCCCGCCTCGAAGCGGAATTCACAGCGATCCCCGCGGAAGAAAAGAGCGCCTAAAGGGAAAACACGGAGGAAGCGATGCCGTCTGCAAGGTTGAAATCGTGTAGAAGTCATCGTCCCAATAACTTACGACAGCAACGGACTCGCGATCAAGTGGGGCGGCTTGTCAGCGCCCTCTCTGCCTGACCTTACCCCGCCCCTCTCCACAAGTGGAGAGGGAGGAAAGGTCAAGGGAGAGGGAACTATGAGACTTGGAATAGAAACGGGCGGCCATTCGGTCGCCCGCGCATTTTCGGCTCCTTCTCCGCTCTGGGGAGAAGGCGGGGGATGAGGTGAAGAAAAACCGGCAGGCGCCGAAGGCGCGCTGCCGGTTTTGATTTGGTTGCTGCTTTGTAGTTGTTGGTATCTCAGTAGATCACGACGGGGTTGCCGGGCGAGCCGGTGGCGCCGATCATGCGCAGCGGTGCCCAGATGAACGCGGCTTCCTTGATGCCGGCCTTGACCATCGACTCGGTGTCCACGTTCTCCAGGTTCCAGATGCCGCGGCGGGTCTGCATTTGGGTGTGGCAGGGAACGGCATAACCGTCGCCATCCTCACCGAAGGGTTGCGCGTCGTTTGCAGACGTGTCGCCCATGGTCAACGCGATGTCGCGGGATGCCATGTACTGGCAGGCGCTGATGCCAAAGCCCGGCTCGCCTTGCCCGAAGATTGCGCGCGCGGCAGCACGCTGCTCGGCGCTCAGCGACTTGTACCTGCCGTTGCCCCAGGTGTTGCCCTGCCCGGTATGGATCGCAACGCAGTCGCCGGAACTGATGTCGGCGATGCCCATGGCCTTGACCATGCCCTTGACGTCGTCAGCAGTGACGATTCCGGGCGAATCGACGCTCTTGGGAATCGGCAGCATCTCGGCGGAACCCGACAGCTTGCCCTGCGACTTGCGATAGCCAACGGCGTCCAGTACCACCAAGCGGCAGACGAAACCGTTTTCGCCCACATTCTCCACACCCATCGGGCCCATGCCAAGAACGCGACCGCCGGGTCCACGCTCATAGTTGTCCCAGGTGACGCGGCCGTTGTACATCATCGGGCCCTTGGAGGTGTTCACGCCGATATGGCCGGGACCGTCGAACTGAGTGGAGATCTGGCCAATTTCGGTTGTCAGCATTTCGTCGTGGTAAATGAGCGCGTTCTTGCCAAACGGACCGCCAGTCGGCGTGCCGGGGATGCTCAAATTCCAACTGCGCGCTCCGAATGCCGGCGCTTCGCGGTGATAGTACTTGCCGACGGTGATGGCCTTGAACTGCTTGACGGCGGCAAGGGCGCGCTTGACGTTGGCCGAGTTCTTGGTGTGGTTCGAGCTGCCGGCCTTGTCGTCCGCGCCCCACTTGGTCGGGAACCAGTTTTCAGTTATGGGCGAGTCATCGACCGACCCTTTCAACGTCTGGGCGGACGCCGATGCAGCGAAGCACAGGGCTCCGACT
>JBOIFZ010000321.1:0-3300 GCA_050741735.1 Burkholderiales bacterium | reverse complement strand
TCCGCGGTCAGCGTTTACTACGGGCGGTTCCCGGTGAAGCGGCTTCGCATCGTGGTGGACGCACTCGAGGGCCGTGGTGCGCAGTCGGGAACGACTTACGCCTACAACGGCGCGCTCATCCGCGTCGGCGTGGGCCGGTTCAGCAGCCTCGCCGATCTGAAGCGCGACTGGATCATGACGCACGAAATGGTTCATCTCGGATTTCCGCAGCTTGGCGAGCGGCACGCGTGGGTGGAAGAAGGGCTGGCCACGTACGTCGAGCCGATCGCGCGCGCGCAGGCCGGGCAGTTGAGCGAGGAAAAAGTCTGGCGCGACATGGTCGAGGGTCTGCCGCAGGGACTGCCGGCAGCGGGCGACCGCGGACTGGACCAAACCCATACCTGGGGCCGCACCTACTGGGGTGGCGCGCTGTTCTTTCTACTCGCCGACCTGCGCATTCGCGAGCAGACCGCAAATCGTGTCGGCCTGCAGGATGCGCTGCGAGCTATCCTGAACCAAGGCGGCAGCAATGAAGCGAAGTGGGACGTGCGGCGCACGCTTGAGATCGGCGATGCCGCAACAGGAACGAAAGTGCTCGCAGAACTGTACAACGAAATGCGCGCCGCGCCAGTCGCGCCCGACCTCGCCGATCTGTGGAGACGGCTCGGCGTGAAACTCACGCCGGATGGCGCGCAGTTCGATGATGACGCGCCGCTTGCGGGGATTCGAAAAGCCATTACGGCACCGCCGGCGAGCTGACGACGGAGCACCGGTAACGCAAACAAGTCCGCAGGCATGAGCCGCGCCGGTCCTTCCGCGCCCAGCCCGAGCGCTTCGAATACGGCGGGCTGGGTTTCTTGAAGGAAAGACAGCAGCCCGAAGAGATTCAGCGCATGGTCGCGGCGGGGCACGGCCGGCTATTTTTGTTTCCCATGGTTGACAAATGCGCCGTTTTGTCTACCATGAGAAACACAATGCCTGCCGCCGCCCCTCCCATTGCGCCCGCTGACCAGAAGCGTCTTGCGCTTCTGGGGGAGCGTATTCGCACCGCCCGCAAGCGCCAGCGGGTGACCGCCGTCGCGGCGGCCCAGGCCGCGGGCATCTCGCGCGTCACGCTGCATCGCATCGAGCGCGGCGAGCCTACCGTGGCCGTCGGCGCCTGGGTCGCCGTTGCAACCGCCCTGGGCCTGACCTTCGACTTGCTCGACGCAAAGGCCGCGACCGGCTCGACGAAGCTGCCGAAGAAGATCCCGCTTCGCAACTTTCCGCAACTGAAGAAGCTCGCCTGGCAGTTGCACGGCGTGGACGAACTCTCGCCACCGGACGCGCTCGATCTGTACGAACGCAATTGGCGCCACGTGGATCGCGCCGCCCTTTCCGACGACGAAGCGGCGCTGATCGATGCCCTTTCGCGCGAACTCGGCGGAGGGCGCCTGCTTGTTTGAGCGCCCGCATCACCGCGACGTCGCTCTCGTGCTGCAGTCGCTCGATGCGCCAGCCTTGTCGCAGCGCCACTGCTACTTCGGCGGCGGCACGGCCATGGCGCTGCGGTATGGCGAATATCGCGAGTCCATGGACATCGATTTCGTGGTTTCCGACCTGGCGGGCTATCGCGACCTGCGCCAGATGCTCGGAAACGTGCGCGGATTCCTGCCGATCGCGCGCGAGGGCATCGAAGTCGAACTTGCGCGGGAGGTTCGCGCGGACCAATACGGCATCCGCACGCAGGTACGCTCGGGCGAATCCACGATCAAGTTCGAGATCGTACTCGAGGCGCGAATCGACCTGGCGGCGCCGGACGATAGCGACCGTGTCTGCGGAATACAGACCCTTGCTCCCATCGACCTGGCGGCCGAGAAGCTGCTCGCGAATGCGGACCGGTGGGCCGATGACTCGGTGTACAGCCGCGACCTGATCGACCTGGCGATGATGCGCGCGGATCGGCGGCTTCTGGAGGCCGCCTGCGTGAAGGCGGAGGGTGCTTACGGTGAGTCAGTGCGCAGATCGCTGTCGCAGGCAGTGGATGCGCTGGAAACGCGGCGCGAACGGCTGGAGGCCTGCATGACCGCATTGAGCATCGGCGGTGTCACCAGAGCGCAGCTCTGGCAGGCGATTCGAACGGTGGCGCGGCAGTTGCTCGCATGACACTCATCCTGTTCCTCATCGTGTGAACGTACAGCGCACTGCCCTTGATCAGTTCGCGCTGACGAACGGGGCAACCTCGCCGCGATCTTGCTGAACAGCCCGAATGCAGCCTCCAGTTCGTCCGCGATCTCTGCGGCCACAGCCTTGCGCGGCTACGGCAGGATCTTCTCGCAGCACGTGTCACAGGTCGACAAGGCTGCGATTCTGATTTCCTGGAAGGCACCGCGCCGATCCCGGAGCCGGAGATTCGCTGACTCCCTCTCCGGCGGCGTGAGGTCAGGTTTTATATGTGAATCAGGGTGGCTATAAAGTAAAGAACTGACCCTATGTATGCTCTCTATGTATGGTCTTGGAAGTTGAATCCACCTTGCTATTTGCTTTTGACCCAAACCGGGGAATTGTAGTCTCGGCTTGAGCGATCTGTCAGGCGGCACCCTGCTCGATGACAGAAAGTGACAGCCCATAGAACGACTCGATCTTAACCTCTTCTTGCCAAACCTCTCGGAAGCGGTCGCGCCGAAGATACCAAAGCATTCCACGACACCATGACCGCCAAGCATCATGGTGGACGTATCCTTCTCTGTAAAATAGATACTCCTCTGCACAGAGGTTGAAGTAGTCAACAATCAAATTGCGGTCACTGTCGGAAATTGGTCCAGGCCGGTTGGCAATCCCGGCAAGTGGTCCATTTAACTTATCGTAGCGCTCGTTGAAAGCGGTAAACAGGTTGTAGAAGAGCTGCGTCTCGGCGAGCTTCTGCTGCTGTACGAAGTAGTAGAAGCCGGCAGTTCCGGCGATTGCCGCGCCAATCAGTCCAACACGATCGTCTCCACCAAAGCAGTACGCTAATCCACCTGCCGTACCTCCAAGGAGGAGACCAAGCCACCAGTAGTTTTGGAAGATGAAGTGTCGAGACATATTCATGTGTGGCGTGGTTTCGGACCATTGGGGACACGGACCATTGCGGACCATTGGGGACAGACCCTGAGGTCTCCCCGCAAATAGTATCGAGAAGACAATGATTTGTGGAACATGCATGGCAGGTTTAATGTCTCTTTCGTAGCGACCAAACTGCGAAGGAGAACCCACCATGCATGCGTTTTCGATATTACACCGCGCTCTGGTTTTGCATTGTCCGTGGATGCACACGAAGCGGCGAGACGGTTTGCTGGCGGC
>JBOIFZ010000320.1:0-16547 GCA_050741735.1 Burkholderiales bacterium | reverse complement strand
AGAGAAAAGGTTAAAACCCGAAGGAACGGGTTCGGCATCGGTCTGTCCTGCTTCCTCTTTCCTCTTTCCTCTTTTATCTTTTCTCTTTCCTCTCGCTTTTTGCCGTCAGAATCGCGGCGAATACCAGACTCAGGAACGCGCCGATCGCGACCGTGGAGCCGATGGCGGAGAGCACCGGCGTGCTGGCGAAACCGATGACGCCGAAGCCGATGACGGTGGAGAGGTTGCAGAAAAAAAGCGAAGTCACGGTACGCTCCGGGCTGGCGTTGGCCATGTTGCGGCGCTCGAAGAACAGCGTGTAGTTGGAACCCACGCCGATCACCAGCAGCAGCGCCACCACATGGAAGATGTTGAGCCGGTCGCCGCCGGCAATCAGGATCGCGACGGTGACGATGACGGCGGCGGCGAGCGGCGCAAGCACTTCCCAGCCGCGCCGCAAGGATCGCAGCGCCACGGCCAGCAGCAGCGCAATCGCAGCCGCGCCGAACAGCGCGACCTTCAGCACCCTCGTGCGATAGTCCTGATACAGCGCATCGGACTCGCGCTTGAGGTCGAGCAACACTACCCCTTGCGGACCGAAGCGCGCGATTTCCCGCTCCAGCGCGCGGGCGTCGGCCACGCCGCGCAGCGGGAGCATCGCAAACCATTGTGAGCGCCGTTGCGCCAGCAGCGCCTCCAGCTTCAACGCCAGCGCGGTGCCGTGCAGGTCCGCACGCATCAGCGCGGGATGCCTCTTCGCCGTTTGCGCATCTTCAACGAACGGCGCAAATACTCCGGCACGAAACGGCAGACCCGCGGCGGCTTTGGCCAGATCGCGCCGCAGTTTTTCGACGTCCGGTATCGCCAGCTGGCGGGCATGTTGTGCGGCCACGCTCGGCAGATAGCGCGCCGGGGAATCGTAGCCCGCCAACAAGCCGCTGGACTGGAGTCCGGCGAGCACAACTCCGACACGCTCGGCCGTTTCCAGCGCCGCCTGTTCGGATTCGCCTTTCACCACGACCAACTGGCGCACGTCCGGCGCTCCAAGATCGTTGCGCAGTGCCTCGTCCATGCGTTTATCGGACGCCGACACCGGACTCAGGCCGGACAGTTCGTCGTTCCAAGGCGTCCCGCCCTGCAACGCCAGCCACACGGCCAGCACCAGGACAGTCGCGAACACCGGGATGCGCAATGCCCGGCCGCGCGCGATCAGGCGCAGTAAGCCTGGCGCCAGCGTGTCCACGGCCCTGACGTTATAGCCATGCGGCACCAGTTCGGGCAAAACCCAGCGCGTCACCGCCGCCGCCGTTACCAGTCCGGCGATCGAGAACAGTCCGAGCTGCGCGAGTCCCGGGAACCCGGAGAACAGCATCGCGGCGCAACCCAATACCGAGGTGAGAACGCCCAGCCGCAGCGTCGGCCAGATGCGCTTGAGCGCGGCCTGCGGCGGGCTGCCCGGCACCGTGTTGGTAAACAGGTAAATCGCGTAGTCGACCGCCTCGCCAATCAGCGTGGCGCCGAAGCCGAGGGTCACGCCGTGCACCGAGCCGAAGGCCAGGCTTACCGCTGCGATGCCGGCCAGCACCCCGCTCGCCACCGGCACCAGCGTCAGCCCCAGCACCCGCACCGAGCGATACGCCATCAGCAGGACCGCGGACACCAGAATCGTGGCAATCAGGGAAAAACGCAGCGCATCCTGCTTGATGCCGGCGCGGGCATTCACCGCAAAGACGCCGGGGCCGCTGAGAAGCAGGTTCGCGCCGTCGGCACGGTGTTCGCGCGCCGCTTGCGCGAAAGCCGCGCGGATTGCCGCATGCGCCTGCTCCTGCGCATCCAGGTCGAAACCCGGGGCGCGGGTCCGCGCCAGCAGCAGCGCGCGGCTGCCGTCGCGCGCGAACCAGACGTCGCCGCGCCTGTCCGGCCCGCCTTCCTCGCGCAACTGCTCGAGCAGATGCAGGAACTCTCCGGTCGGGTCGCGCGGCAACAGCGGCCCGACCAGCACGCTCGCCGGCGATCCGAGCAGGTCGAGCTGGCGCTCCAGCGCCGCGCGCAGGCCGGCGACGCTGAAGAGTTCCGGCGCGACCGCCCCACTGAGCAGGTAGCGATTGCGCAGCAGGAATTCACCGTCGTTGCGCAGCCGGTCCCGCGCGCCGTTGGCCAGGTAGACAAAATGCGCATCGTGCTCCAGCCGGGCGGCCAGCCCCCGGCTTATGGCGGCGAGCCGGTCCTGCGGCGCGCCTTCGATGCCGATCAGGATCAGCCGCGACACCACGCCGTCGCGCAGTTCGTCCACCAGGACCTGCTGCGCCGGCGTGGGGGAGCGCGGCAGAAAGGCCGCGAGATCGGTGCTGAACTGCGTGCGCGCGATGACGAAGATGCAGGCGGCCACAAACGCCAGCCACACACCGATGGCCAGCCGTCGCGTAGATGTCACCGGTGTTCCTCGTAAACCTTCATCACCGAGCGATCGCCGCTGGTTTCGTTGACCTCGATCAGATCCACGCGGTCGCGGCTTCCGCCGATCCGGATCAGGCTGATCACTGTGCGCATCTCCTGGTCGCGCGGCACCAGGTACAGCCGCCACTGCGCCGGCCCGCCCTCCAGTTCCACACGATAGAAGCGCTCGAGCGCCCGGATATCGCCGCTCAAGGTCGAGCGCATGCTCTCTACGAAGGCCCGCAACACCGGGTAATCCTGAAGCCGCAGGCTGCGGCTCTCCCGGCGCGCCTGGTTTTCGATGGTGAGCCTGTCGCCGTCCAGCGTGAGCGTTTCCGGCCTGGGCGAGTGAGTGCGTTTCTCCAGCCAGCCGGGCGCGTTATAGGTCAGCGTTCCGCGCAACTCCAGCGGCGCGTTCAGAACCTTCAGGTACTTGCGCTCGACGAAGCGCGCCTTCGCACTCTGTACCTGGCCCAGGTCGCGCATCAGTTTCTCCAGGCTCCAGCCGGCAGCCGGTTCCTGCGCCCATGAACAGGCGCCGCCCAGCAGTCCCGCGATGAAGACCAGCGCGGCCGCCGTTGCTTCAGCGCGATGCCGTCGTATCGGCCCAGAAGTCATAAAAATTGAACCAGTTGTAGGGTGCCAGCCTGCAGTAGTGCTCGATGCGTCTGGCGTAGAGTTCAGCCCACTGGCGCAAGGTCGCATCGCGCGTCGCGCGATCCAGCTTCGGCGCGTCCACGAGGCGTTCGAAGCACAGGTCGTAGCGGTTGCCGCCGCGATACAGTCCCACCATCAGCACCACCGGACGGCCCAACAGCGCGGCAATGCGGAACGGCGCCACCGGAAACGGAGCGGGCTCGCCGAGGAAGGCCACTTGCACCGTCGCCGAGTCGTCCAGCCCGCGATCTCCCAGCATGCCGATCCAGTCGCCGCGCTCGAAACGCTGGCGCAACTCGAGCATGGATTGTGGCGAACCCAGGCTGATTACCGTCCCATCCAGTTCAGGGTTGAGTGCTTTCGCCAGCGCGTTGAGGCTGGGGTTTACGTGCTCGAACATCGCCAGGCTAACCTGCACCCGGCGGTCGCGGCCGAGCGCGCGCAGTACTTCGAAGCTGCCGAGATGGGCGCCGAGCAGAAGGCAGTTTTCGCCGCGCGCCAGGTTCTCGAGGAGAATTTCCTCGCCATGGACCCGTACATCGAACTGGTCGAATCGATCGCGCAGCAGGAACATGCGATCGAGCGCAACGGTCGCGAAACTGTAGTAATGGCGAAAAAGGTCGGTAATACCGGGACGGCGTCCGAGCACCTTGCTCAGGTATTTCCTCGAAGCCGCCTTGGCCTTGACCGAGAAAATCAGAAAGTAGGCGCACACCGGATACAGCAGCGCCCGCCCGAAAGGGCGGCCAATGCCAAGCGCCACCGCGACCAGCAGGCGCGTCGCCGCGGCGTTGGAGCGCTCGCGCTGCTCGAGCCATTGCCGGTTCAAGTGGCATCCTCGCGCTGCGAGGTTCCGGGTCGCAAGGTTCCGCTCAGCACGACATCGTCCCCGATCCTGCACTCGAACCGGATCGCGCCCTGGGCCCTGGGTTCGAGGCCGATCAGCACCTCTTCGCCGGGACGCACCGGGCGCAGGAACTTCGCCGAACTCACTGCGCAGCCCGACTCAGGAAGCTGAAACTGCCCGGTGGCGGCGGCAATAACCTCGTCGAGCAACACCGCGCCGGGGATGATCGGGTTCCCCGGGAAATGGCCTTGCGCCGCCGGATGATCGGCCGGGAACAGCCTGCGGACGATGGCGGCGCGACGCCCGGTCGCCGACATGGACTTCCGCGCAAGGCGCACGAGCGCCTCACGCGGCACCTTGCCGGTAGCATTGCGCGGCAGCGCGTCGACGAATACCAGCGGGCGCGGCAGGAACACGGGATCGACACGCTGCCGCAACGCCTGCAGCAGCGCCTCCCGCGACAGCGCCGGCGCCACCACAAACGCGGTGAGCCGGCTGACGCCTTTATCACCCCCATCCGGCATGAAGAACACGCCATCGTGCACGCCCGCGATGTCGTTCAGCTGTTGGTTCAGATGGGCAAGCGAGTTGCGTTTTCCGGCGACATTGACCAGGTCCGCGTTGCGTCCGAGCCATACGAAAGTCTCCGGGCCGCGCAATTCGATCACATCGGCAATCGGCACTTCGCTCTCGACGTGGCCGCCCTTCACCAGCACCTCATCGCCTTCCCTTCGCAGTCGCAGATCCGGCATGCTGTGCCACTCGGGACCCTCAACCGTGCGCCGGGAAGCAACCATTCCCGCCTCGGTGAAGCCGTAGATCTCGTGCAGCGGCGCCGCATAACGCGCCTCGGCCTGCGCCGCCAATTCCGGGGATAGCGGCGCGGTAGAGCAGATGATGAGTTTGAGCGGCGGCAACCCGGTGTCTTCGGCCAGCAGCGCGCGCAGATGCACTGGAGTGGTGACCAGCACGCGATCGCCAGGAATGTTCGCAAGTGCCGCACGCACGTCGGCCGGATAGAACGGCCGCGCCGCATGCAGCGCCAGCCCGTTGTGCAGCGCCAGCAGAACGGTGGACTCCAGTCCATACATGTGCTGCGGCGGAATGGTGCCGACCAGCGCAGCCGGGCGAACGCGATCCAGCCCGAACCGCCGCGCCGCGCCGACGGCTCCGCGCACAAGCGCGCCCCAGGTCTTCCGGTGTGGCGTGGGACGGCGGGTCGTGCCGGAGGTAAAGGCAATCGCCGCGACCTGGTCCGCCGGGAAAGCCGGCACGGCGCTCGAGGCTTTCCGCGCGGTGCCGGATTCCGGATACGCCACTTGTTCGATGCGGTGGTCCTGCCGCGGCGCGTCCGTCAGTACATACAGTTCAGGGTAATCGTACTCGAGCTGGCGCAGCATTTCCGGCGCCTGGTTCGGCGGCAGCAGGCTGACTTGTCCGCGCGCCAGAGCCGCCGCCAGGCCGACCGCGAAGCGGTAGCGGTCGGCGCAGAAGTTGACCAGAAAGCGCCGCGGGGGAAGCTGTTGCGCCACGCGCTCTACGTCGCCTAGAAAATCCGCCACCGTTGCTGCGCGCGAACCACGCCAGGCGATCACGCCGTTCGCCTGGCGATGGCTGATCAGGGGAATCGCTGCCATGAACATCGCATGCGTAGACCCGTTGCGGGCGAACCCGCTAGCGGCTGCGGGCCGAATCCTGCGCCGGTCCGGCGAATTTCTGGAACGCCCGGATCACCGTTGGAATGGAGGCATGGGTGAAATCCGGATAACGCAGCCGCCGGTATGCGTACTCGCCCAGGTACATGGCCGCGACCAGAGGCAGGTTCAGCACGTTGCCAAACAACGACCAGGTCGCCAGTGGCGCCAGGGCGAATAGCAGCACCGAAGCCAGAGCCATCCCGGCGAAGAACAGGCACCACGCCCAAGTGGCCAGGCGGGTGTAGCCCTTGATTTCATCCGGCAACGCGCCGTGCACGTAAGTTGCGAGCCTCGTGATCAGCGCCTCGTTTCCGGGCCGCAGCGTACGGCCGAAATACCACAGCAGGAACAGGTACACCGAAACATGCGTCAGTGGGTAGACGATGGTCGGGCTGACACCGCCGGCACGCCACGCCCACCAGCCAACAAGAGCAACCGCGCCCAGCGCCAGCAAACCGATCCAGCCCTGCCTTGAGCGGGAAAGGAACCATGCCAGCAACGCGATCAGCGGCGCCGCCATGAGCCATTCACCCAGGCTGCCGTCCGGACGCGCCGATACCGTGAGATGAACCAGCAACGGGTAGGCGATCAGCGCCGCCGCCAGCAGCACGCCGCGGCGCCGGCCGGCACGGCCGCGCCGCTCAGCGGGCTCGATGGCGTTGGACATGCTCGTTCAGGCTGCGCAGCGAGCCGAAGGTCCTGACGTTGTCGTTGTCGTCGGAACGCAGCTGAAATCCGTACTTCTTGGATAGCGCCAGCGCGATCTCCAGGATGTCGATCGAATCCAGTCCCAGACCCTCGCGGTACAGGGGTGCATTCGGGTCGATCTCGCCGGCGGCAATTTCCAGGTTCAACGCCGCCACGATCAACTCGGCGAGTTCGCGTTCCTGAGCGGTCATGGGCTCGACTGTGTCCATGTTCTGCGATCTTTTCCTTTGAAATTCGGTCGCTGCATGCGTCGTTTCGGATTATAACCGCTTGACTTGACCCGGGACCCGCGACGCGGCGCCGCGCCCGCACGTTGACGCACTATCCTGCGGCACGTAACCTCGCCAGCGAACCGCTGCGACGTCGCGGCCGGTCAACGCACATCAACGGGAACCCGCGAGTGCAGCGTGTTTTCTTCAGCCGCATGGCGATCGCCAGCAGCGCCGGCATAGGACTCGAGGCCAGCCTGGACGCCTTGCGCGAACGGCGCTCGGGACTGGCACCCTGCAGGTTCGAAACCGCGGAACTCCGCACCTGCGTCGGCCAGATACCCGACGAGCGGCTGGCGCCGGTGCGCGCCGACCTGACGACGTTCGATTGCCGCAACAATCGCATCGCCCAGCTTTGCCTCACGCAGGACGGCTTCGAAAAAGCGGTGATCGAGTCTCGTGAGAGGCACGGGGCCGGCCGCGTCGGCGTTTTCCTGGGCACCAGCACATCGGGGATCCTCTCGACCGAACTCGCCTACCGTCGCCGCGATCCGGTAAGCGGCGCGCTGCCGCCGGACTTTTGCTACGCCGGCACGCAGAACAGCTTTTCGCTTGCCGGCTTCGTCCAGTCCTACTTCGCCCTCACCGGACCGGCAGTGGTGGTGTCCACCGCTTGTTCGTCGAGCGCGAAAGTATTCGGCAACGCTGCGCGCATGATAGCCGCGGGTCTGTGCGACGCCGCACTGGTCGGCGGCGTGGACAGCCTTTGCCTGACCACGCTTTACGGCTTCGATTCGCTGGGCCTGTTGTCTGCGTCTCCTTGCCGACCCTTCGATGCGCAGCGCGATGGCATCTCGATCGGCGAAGGCGCAGGCTTCGTGCTGCTGGAAAAATCCGATGCGCACACCCCGCCGGATGCGGTCAGGCTGCTCGGCATCGGCGAGAGCGGCGATGCTTACCACATGTCCTCTCCCCATCCGGAGGGACTGGGCGCACGGCTGGCGATGGAACGCGCGCTCAAAAATGCGGGCATCGCGCCGCAAGCAATCGACTACATCAACCTGCACGGTACCGGCACCCGGAGCAACGATGCCACCGAGGACAAGGCGGTGTTCGCGCTGTTCGGTGACGACACGCCGTGTAGTTCGACCAAAGGCTGGACCGGACACACCTTGGGCGCCTGTGGCGCGATCGGGGCGATCATCTCGGCGCTGGCGATCGAGCGCGGCTTCCTGCCGGGCAGCGTCAATACGTGCACGGTCGATGCCACGATGAAGCTACGGTACCTGCTGGAACACCGGCCCGCGAAAGCGAACCTTGTCATCAGCAACGCTTTCGGTTTCGGCGGCACCAACTGCAGCCTGGTGCTGGGACGGGCGGGCGGATGAGAGTCTTCGTCGAGAGCGTCGGCATCCTCGCCCCGGGACTGGCCGGATGGGCGGCAAGCCGCGCGGTGCTTGCCGGGACGGCGCCCTACCGTGCCGCCGAGCTTTCGTTGCCCAACCCGGACGTGCTGCCTGCGGTGGAGCGCCGGCGCACCGGCGCGCCGGTCAAGCTGGCGATCGCGGTGGGACAGGACGCGCTCGCGGGCAGCGCCAGATCGGGCGCGGAACTGCCCACGGTGTTCACTTCCTCGGGCAGCGACGGCGAGGTCATCCAGGAGATCTGCGTCACCCTTGCCGGGACGGAACGGCAGGTGTCGCCGACGCGATTCCACAATTCCGTTCACAACGCGCCATCGGGCTATTGGGGCATCGCCATGCGGTCGCGCGCACTCTCCACCAGCCTGTGCGCATTCGACTGGAGCTTCGCCGCGGGGTTGATCGAGGCGGCCACTCAGATCGGCGTCACCGGGGACGCGGTGCTGTTGATCGCCTACGACCTGCCTTATCCCGAACCGTTGCGCAGCGCGCGCCCGGTATCCGCGCTGTTCGGGGCGGCGCTGCTGCTCACCCGCGATCGCGACAGCCGTTCGATCGCCGGATTGGAACTCGCGCTAAGCCGCGATCGCGGCCGTACTTCCCGCCTCGACGATGCCGGACTCGAAAGCCTGCGCCGGGAAAATCCCGGCGCGCGCGGCCTGCCGCTGCTTGCCGCACTGGCCAGGCGCCGGCCAGACGAGGTAGTGCTGGAATACGTAGCCGGAAACGCGATCGACGTCGCGGTGTCGCCGTGCTGATCGCCGGGTCCCGCATCCGCGAACTGATTCCGCACGCGGGAGTGATGTGCCTGCTGGATGCCGCGTTAAGCTGGGATGCCGAGCGCATCTGCTGCACCGCGAGCAGCCATCGCGATCCCGACAATCCGCTGCGCCGCGATGGCCGCCTCGCCGCCGTCTGCGGGATCGAGTACGCAGTACAGGCAATGGCGCTGCACGGCGCGCTTACCGCGCTGGAAGGAAGACAAGCCGCCGCAGGACTGCTCGCCAGCGTGCGCGACTTGGTCTGCAACGTCCGCTACCTGCACGACGTGGACCGCGACCTGCTGATCGAGGCCGCGCGCCTGCTCGGCGACGAGTCGCGGGTGATCTATGAGTTCCGCATCACCGACGGCAGCAACGAATTGATCTCCGGCCGCGCCGCGGTAGTGCTCGACGCCGGCAAGTGAGTCTGGGACGACATCTTCACCGCAGAGGCACGGAGAAGACCACGGAAAGGAAAGCGAAAGGAAATTCCTGCTGAAATCCTGGAATCCGCCCTCCGAAGTAGCCCCCAGGAAAGTCATTGTGTGGTTGCACTTGTCTGTTTCTCTGCGTTTCCTCTGCGCCTTTGCGCCTCTGCGGTTAGGGGTCTGACTTTAGCGCGCCATATCAACGCGAAGCGCGCAATGCCTCGATGCGCTCGTCCAGCGGCGGGTGCGACATGAACAATCGCTTGATGCCCCAGCCTTCGCCGCCGTTGATGCCGAAAGCCTTGATCTGGACCGGCAGTTGCGACGGCATGTGCGCCTGCTTCAGCCGCTGGAGGGCGGCAATCATCCTCTCGCGGCCCGCCAGCGCGGCGCCGCCGGCATCGGCGCGGAACTCGCGCCGGCGGCTGAACCACATCACGATGATGCTGGCCAGGATGCCGAGCACCAGCTCGGCGATGATCGAGGTAATCCAGAAAGCCGGGCCATGGCCGCGCTCGGTCCTGAATACCGTCTTGTCGACGATGTTGCCGATGATGCGCGACAGAAAGATCACAAACGTGTTCACCACGCCCTGGATCAGCGCCAGCGTCACCATGTCGCCGTTGGCGACGTGGGTCACTTCGTGGCCGAGCACGGCTTCGGCCTCGTCGCGGGTCATGTTGTCGAGCAGTCCGGTGCTGACCGCGACCAGCGCATTGTTCTTGTTCATGCCAGTGGCAAATGCGTTGACCTCCGGCGCATTGTAGACCGCCACTTCGGGCATGCCGATGCCAGCCTGGCGGGCATGGCGCTGCACTGTCTGCACCAGCCACTGTTCGGCTTCGCTGCGCGGGCTGTCGATGACCTTGGCGCCGGTCATCATCTTCGCCGACCACTTGGACATGGCAAGCGAGACCAGCGCGCCGCCGAAGCCGATCACGGCGGCGAACACCAGCAGTGCGTTCAAATTGAGTCCGCCGCCGGATTCGGCGAGGATCCGGTCCACCCCGAGCAGCCTCATGGTGATGCTCAAGACGAAGACGACCGCCAGGTTGGTAATCAGGAACAGGACGACGCGTTTGATCACAAGTGACCCTTTCTAACTAAACTCGATTTCTTGGATCGAAACCGAAGCGTCCAGTTCCGCATGACAGCGCCTTATCCAGTGGTGGTCAATTGCTCGAGTTCGGTGGACAGCGCCAGCCAGCGCTCCTCCGCCTCGTGAAGCTTTGCCGTTACCTGTGCCTGCTCCAGCAGGCAGCGCTTCAGTTCCTCTTTGCGGCCGTCCCCGTACATATCGGGGGAGGCGATAAGCTTTTCAAGGCGGCTCCTATCGATCCCCAGCGCCTCGATTTCCCGCTCCGCCGATTTAAGCCGGGTTTCCAGCGGTTTGCGCCCGGCAAAGCGCCGGTTGCGTTCCTCGGCTTCGAGCCGTTTCTGCTCCTTGCGGCCGACCACGGGCTCTGCGGCGGCGCGTTCGGCCTGTTCCTTCGCGCGCAGCCGTCCGGCGTAATCCTCCAGGTCGCCGTCGAAGGGCTCGACCGTGCCGCCCTCCACCAGCCACAGTTCATCGCTGGTCGTGCGCAGCAGGCTGCGGTCGTGCGACACCAGCACCAGCGCGCCTTCGTAATCCTGCAGCCCAAGGGTCAGCGCGTGGCGCATTTCCAGGTCCAGATGGTTGGTGGGCTCGTCCAGCAGCAGCAGGTTCGGCCGTTGCCAGACGATCAGCGCCAGGGCCAGCCGTGACTTTTCGCCTCCCGACATCGGCGCCACCGGCTCGGTCACCTGATCGCCGTGGAAATCGAAACCACCGAGAAAATTGCGCAGTACCTGCTCGCGCGTCCTGGGCGACAGCCGCGTCAGGTGCCACAGCGGGCTCTCCTCTGGACGCAACTGCTCCAGCTGGTGCTGCGCGAAGTAACCGATCTGCAGGCCCTTGCCTTCGATTCGCTCTCCGGTGAACGGCGCCAGGGCGCCCGCCAGCAACTTCATCATCGTCGACTTGCCCGCGCCGTTGCGGCCCAGCAAACCCAGCCGGGTGCCGGCCCGCAGCGTCAGCCGGATTTCGCGCAGGACGGTTACATCGCCGTAGCCGGCTTCGACGCCGTCCAGCGTCAGCACCGGGTCGGGCTGCACCGCCGGCTGCCGAAACGCGAACTCGAACGGCGTATCCACGTGCGCGGCGGCGATTTTCTCCATGCGGGCGAGCGCCTTGATGCGGCTCTGCGCCTGACGCGCCTTGGTGGCCTTGGCCTTGAAACGTTCGACGAAGGACTGCAGGTGGGCGATTTCGCGCTGCTGCTTGAGGAATGTGGCCTGCTGCTGCGCAAGCTGGGCGGCGCGCTGGGCCTCGAACGCGGAATAATTTCCCGAATACAGTCGCAGGCGCCGGCCTTCGATGTGACAGATGGCGTCGGCCACCGCGTCGAGAAAATCGCGGTCGTGCGAGATCAGCAGCAACGTCCCCGGGTAGCTGGAAAGCCATTGCTCGAGCCAGACGATGGCGTCGAGGTCGAGGTGATTGGTCGGCTCGTCCAGAAGCAGAATGTCCGATCGGCACATCAGCGCGCGCGCCAGGTTCAGCCGCACGCGCCAGCCGCCGGAGAACTGCGCGACCGGCCTGTCGATTTCGGAATACGCGAAACCGAGACCATGCATCAGTTGCGCTGCGCGGGCGCGTGCCGAATAAGCGCCGATGCGCTGCATGTCTTCATGCAGTTCGGCGATGCGCGTGCCGTCATGCACCCGCTCCGCCGCCAGCAGTTGGCATTCGAGTTGCCGCAGTTCCGCGTCGCCGTCAAGCACGTACTGGATCGCGGCCTGATCGGTGGCGGGGGTTTCTTGCGCAACGTGCGCGAGCACCAGGCCGGGCTGAATCTCGAACTCGCCCGCGTCCTGGTGAATTTCGTCGAGAAGCAGCGCCAACAGGCTGGACTTGCCGCTGCCGTTGGCGCCGGTGACGCCGATCTTCTGGCCGCGATTGAAGGTGAGACTCGCGCCTTCGAACAGCACTTTGGTGCCTCGGCGAAGTTTCAGGTCGCGCAGAACGATCATGTTTCGCGGTTCAAAGGTTGAAGCGGGAGGAAACGCAGATGGGGTGGCTGATGGGACTCGAACCCACGACAACCGGAATCACAATCCGGGACTCTACCAACTGAGCTACAGCCACCGTCCGAGAAGGCAATGTCAAGTGTTGAGTTTTGAGTTTTGAGTGACCGTGAGCACCAAAGAACGTCCCACTCAACACTCAACATTCAACACTCAGCACTGCCCGGATGGGCAAACCTGGCGTGCCCGACAGGAATCGAACCTGTAACCCCCAGCTTAGAAGGCTGGTGCTCTATCCGGTTGAGCTACGGGCACGACTCTGAACCGGGCACGACTCTCGCTTTCTGGTCGGGGTGGAGAGATTCGAACTCCCGACATCCTGCTCCCAAAGCAGGCACGCTACCAGGCTGCGTTACACCCCGGAGGGTCGGAACTATACCGATCAGGGGGTTAAAGGTCAATTTGAAGGTCCTGAAGGCATTGCGTTTTTTGCGGCGCTGAAACTAAGCTTGCACCCCCCTGCTATTTCTGCTATTAAAGCGATTTTTTTTCGGACCGAACTGGCCAATGACCACCGAATTTCACACGAATTTCAAGCCCTATCTGCCGAAGAAGGGCGAGGGCTACATGAGTCCGAAGCAGCTCGAGCACTTCAGGAAAATTCTCAATCAACTGAAGATCGAGCTCTCGCAGGACATCGACCGCACGGTGCACACGATGCAGGACGAAGCGACCGTGTTCGCCGATCCGAATGATCGCGCCAGCCAGGAATCGGACATGGCGCTGGAGTTGCGCAATCGCGATCGCGAGCGCAAGCTGATCAAGAAAATCGATGAAACGATCGCCAAGATCGACGCCGGCGAATACGGCTACTGTGAAAGCTGCGGCATCGAGATCGGCCTGAAGCGCCTGGAAGCAAGACCCACCGCCACCCTCTGCATCGACTGCAAGACCCTCGACGAACTGAGGGAGAAGCAGGTGGCCAAGTAACACCCGGCCACCCAATGTACTGCCATTTGAAACACGTCAACGCCCCGCCCATGCGGGGCGTTGACGTTTTCCATCAGGCGCCGCTAGGCGTTTGTCATGAACCGCCATATGCGGAACTTTGCGTTGTGGCGCGGGACAAACACATGTCAGCAACACCGGTCCGCAACCGGTTACCAGACAACCTTGCGGTCATTTGGAGATGAAAATGCTTGCAAAAATTCAGAACCCCCGCGGCATCCGCCGGCGCCTCGGCATGAATCAACAGGAATTCTGGGGACGCATCGGGGTGACCCAGAGCGGCGGTTCGCGCTACGAAAGCGGCCGCAACATGCCAAAGCCGGTGCAGGAACTGCTGCGCGTGGTGCATGTGGACCAGATCGACCTGAAAAAACTCAACAAAATTGACGTCGCCGTGGTTTCGTATCTGAAGACCGTTGAGCCGGCACTGTATCGCCGCCTCAAGACCGAAGCTTCCAGTCACATGGCTCGGCGGCGCGGTCGCGGTTGATGCTCAGGGCGTAACCTTGACCTCGAGGCCCAGCGGGCGAATTTTTTCGGCAAAGGCATCCAGCCACGCAAACGGGAGTGCGCTCAGGCGCTTGGCTTCCGGCTGAAACGACGGCCGCGCCAGGCCGTACAGCAGCACGCCCTGCAGCGGCAATCGTTCGGCAACGCGCTCGCGCAGGAAGTCGAGGTAGGCCTGTTGCTCAGCCTCTTCGGGTGGCGCGCCGTCGATCGCAAAGATGCAGGTCTGTATCCAGGTCGGGCACAGGCGCGCCGCAATTTCCAGGTTTGCGCGCATCCTGGCGATATCCGTACGGGTATTGTTGACCTTGCGCAAGCCCGATCTGGTGGCACGATCCACCTTGAACCACACTTCCCCGCTGAGCGTTGCCAGCTTCCTGACTCCCGCCTGAACGCCGGCGCGCTGCATCAGGCTGCCATTGGTGATCAGCACCGTCTTGACCTCTGCCGGCACCCCGGTTTGCCGCCGCACTTTCCCGACCAGGTCGACCACGCTCTCGAATTCCGTGGCACTGGTCGGCTCCCCGTTCCCGGATAGCGCAATATCGTTCAGGCGGCGCGCTTCGACCGGCACGCGCGCGGCGAGGAAATCGCCGTGCAACACGTCTTGCAGAAATCCGCAGAGTTCCCGCTCGAGCTTGCCGAGATCCACCGGTGGCGGCGCGCCACGGGTGAGGCCCGGAACCTGACAGTAAATACAACGCCAGTTGCAGGCATTGTTGACGTTTAGGTTGATGCCCACGGAAACGCCGCCCGCACGCCGTGACACCACCGGGTACACGTAGGTCAGCCCCGCGCTCCCGCGGTCGTGATCGGCAACCGTCAGTCGGCCGCGCCGTGATTCGGACATGTGTCGTTGCATTCGACGTTGAAGCGCCTCTGTGATGCCCAAGTGTGTTCCAGTTTCTGTTTTAGAATTCGTAGCTTACGACAAACATCGAGCGCCCGGAGTCGGCGCATCGCCACCCCCGCGAGGCTTTCGGACGGGTTCCCGTACCAATTCGGGATGTCCCGTCCATATTGCACTATCGAGACCGAACGCGGTGGCGGGCAAGAGATGTCCACGCCTGGCCCCGGAAAAAGTCTCGCGAGCATGTCGCCGGCGGCTGGAGACGGCGATCCTCGCGGCTGACTGATGACCGCCGTCCGTGCCGGCTCCGCAGCGACTGTGTGGAACCGGTGATCGAGCCACGCGCGGATTCTCGCGATTGGCCCGGATCATGATTATCATGAGCGTGAAATCAGCGTTTGCGTCTGGGGCCATGCGCTGCTGAGCACCAGAATTGCAAGGTTGTACCAATGGTCATGAGGAGAAGTAACAATTATGGGGGGAACTGCAATGAAGAACGCATTTGTCGTATCGCTCGCGCTGGCGGGCCTGTTCGGACTGGGCGCGGGCGTTGCGTCCGCGGCCGGCGAGGAAGTCCAGGGCATCAAGGTAAACACGGAAAGCGGCAGTCCCGGCGACGGCAACAGCGTCCTGATGAAAGGCAACCCGCTGCCGTTGCGCGGTCAGGCGGTCAAGGTGGGCGAGCCCCTGCCTGCCGCGACGGTTACCGGCGCCAACTTGGCGCCGGTCAATATTGCCGAAGGAAACGGCAAGGTGCGCATCATCAGCGTCGTGCCTTCGGTCGACACGCCGACGTGCGAGGCACAGACTCACCTGCTCAGCGAGAAGGACCGTAAGCTCGCCGACCAGGTCGAAATGGTGACGGTGAGCATGGACCTGCCGTTCGCGCAGCAGCGTTTTGCCAAAGAGGCAAAGATCAAGAACGTTACGTTCTACTCGGATTACAAGACCGGGGAGTTCGGGATGAATAACGGCTTGCTGATCGAGCCGCTGCACCTGCTGGCGCGCGCCGTGATCGTCACCGACAAGAATAACGTGGTGCGCTACATCCAGGTCGTGCCGGAAGTCACCCAGCTTCCCGACATGCCGGCGGCGATGAACTTCGCGAAGACGCTGCTGTAAACAATCCGGTACCGGAATGCAAAAGGCCCCGCCGAGCACGGGGCCTTTTGTTTGTGGCGGAGGGTGAGGGATTGCGCGGCTTTCGCGTTGCCTCCGCGAAAGCCTCGTCCCGAAGCGCATGCGCTTCGGGACCGCCAACGCTCTCGGGCGCGTCGGCGTCCTGCGCGAGCAGTGCTCGCTGGTCGAACCAGAGGGTTCTCACCCTCATCCCTGCCTCAAATTCAGGTGAGGGATTGCGCGGCTTTCGCGTTGCCTCCGCGAAAGCCTCGTCCCAAAGCGCATGCGCTTCGGGACCGCCAACGCGCTCGGGCGCGTCGGCGTCCTGCGCGAGCCGTGCTCGCTGGTCGAACCAGAGGGTTCTCACCCTCATCCCTGCCTCAAATTCAAAAGGGACCCGTCGGGTCCCTTTTTAATTTTGGCGGAGGGTGAGGGATTCGAACCCCCGATACCCTTGCGGGTACGCCTGATTTCAAGTCAGGTGCATTCAACCGCTCTGCCAACCCTCCGCTGCAACAACTCTGCCGCTTTTAGTTCCGACATAACCTGAAGGTTGGTCTGCGCCGCAAGTAGCCCGCCGGAGCGGGCATCTTGTCAACCCTCCGAAGGGCGCAAATGATACGCGCATACCCCGCGGCCGCCAAATGAGCGTTGAAACTTTGACCCCGATTAAGTAGTCTTATGGCGTGTAATTTCCTAACGCTGAGGAGTCTGTAACCATATGCAACCAGATATCCAGTACGGTGCGCAATCGGGGCAGTTGACGCTTGCGCAGAACAAGGTGTTGCGAAACACCTACATGCTGCTTGCACTGACCATGGTCCCAACCGTGATCGGAGCCCTGGTCGGCATGGCCACCGGCGGGATCATCA
>JBOIFZ010000319.1:0-3391 GCA_050741735.1 Burkholderiales bacterium | reverse complement strand
AGCACCAGCGAAATGCCGCTGGCGACCGCATCACCTGGATGTTCACAACCCAGCGCGCACGAACCAAACTGGCCCGCGCTTACCCAGACACGACCAACGAGTCATAATCACTGTGCAGCGGTACTAGGGTCCAGACTCATAAAATCCACCAGACGATAGCGGCGACGAGGCAGACGGAAGCGAGGAAGTTTCTCGCCAACCTGTCGTAGCGCGTGGCGATCCGCCGGAAGTCTTTGAGCCGGCAGAAGGCGTTCTCGATGCGGTGTCGTTGTTTGTAGGACTTCTTGTCGAAGCTGAAGGGCTGCGTCCGGTTGGATCTGTTCGGAATGACGGCCTTGGTGCCACGGTCTTTCAGCCATTGCCGCAGGTCTGCGCTGTCGTAGGCCTTGTCGCCGAGGAGCTTTTTCGCCGCTTTGCTGCGTCGGATCAGCCGTTCGGCCGGCGGGCAATCATGCGCCTGGCCGCCGCTCAGGAGGATGGAAAGAAGACGGCCTTTAGCATCTGCGATTGCGTGGATCTTCGTATTGCGCCCACCGCGTGAGCGTCCAATCGCCTGTTTCTGCTCCCCCCTTTTCCGCCCGATGCCGAGCGGTGCGCCTTGATGTGCGTCGAATCGATCATCTGCGTCTCGCTCGATCGTCCGCGAGCGGCAAGCGCGCGGAACAGGTTTTCCCACACACCGCGCTCCGCCCAGCGCACAAAGCGATTGTAGATCGTCGTTGGCGGACCGTATTCCGGCGGGCAATCGCACCACCGGCAGCCGCTCTTCAACACATGCAGGATGCCGCTGATCACGCGCCGATCATCCACCCGATCCTTGCCGCGCACGTCCGTCGGCAAGTGCGGCTCGATCCTTTGCCACTGCTCGTCGTCTAGCCAAAACAAATTGCGTCTCATCTTCCCTGCCCTCCACCCCGGCAGAGAATCACCAACCGATTCACCCATCAAGAGATTTATTGAGTTTCAACCCTAGTAGGTCCGCACAGAGATTATGACTCTTTGTGTAGGTCTGGGTAGGCACGGGCCAATTTGGTGCGGGCGCGCTCTGTGGTGAACATCCACTTGACGCGTGCGCCGGCTTGGTTGCGCTGGCGCTCCCAGGCGGCGATCTCGGCGATGAGCTGGCTGGGCTCATCGATACGACGGTCCAGGCATTGACTGCGCAGCACGCCGATCTCGATCTCGACCATGTTGAGCCAGCTTGCGTGCTTTGGGGTGTAGTGGAACTCCAGACGGCGCAGCAGCCTGTGCGCTTCGGGCGCCGGGAAGGCTTCGTACAGTGCGCCGGGGGAATGCGTCGACAGGTTGTCCAACACCACGCGGATCAGCTCGGCCTGGGGATAGTGCACATCGACGATGTCGCGCATGCACTGGGCGAAGTCACGTGCGGTGCGCTGGTCGGTAACCTTGACCTTGCGCCAGGGCCGGTGCGCATCGAGGAAGACGAACAGGTTGACCGTGCCGTTGCGGCGATACTCGCAGTCGTAGCGCTCGAGCTGTCCGGGTCTGGCCGGGATCGGCTGGCGCACCTCGCCGATGAGCTGGGTCGGGCTCTCGTCGAAGCACACCACCGGGCGCCCGGGATCGGGTGCCTCGGCGTAGAGGTCGAGTACGTCCTCCATGCGGGCGACGTAGGTGCCGTCGATCTGGGGGATGCACCACATGTCCTTGCGCCAGGGCTTCAGCTCGTTCTCCGCCAGGCGCCGGCGCACCGTCTCGCGCGACAGCCCGGCGTGCTCGGTGAGCCTGACCATGGCGTCGGCCAGCAGTTCCAGGGTCCAGCGCGCCCGGCCTTCGGGCGGGCTGGAGCAGGCGGTTGCGATCAGCAGCGCCTCTTGTTTGCCGGTCAGCTTGCGCTCCGCCCCGGGCCGCGGCTCCTCGCTGAGCGCCGCCTCCAGGTTGCCGAGCACGAAACGGCGCTTGGTGCGGGACACCGTCGAGCCGCCGACCGCGACGCTGCTGGCGATCGCTTCGTCGCTGACGCCCGCGTCGGCCGCCAGCAGGATCTGCGCCCGCTTCAGCTTGCGCGCGGCGTGCTTGCCGCCGCTCAGCAGCGCTGTGAGCTGGGCACGTTCCGCTTGGCTCAGCTCGACCCGGTAGCGTACATTCATCGCTGTCCCCCAAAGTGATTGAGGACACAACAGATGAATCAGATGCCGTGGCCGTGTCTCGCTCTTCCCGCGCCCAGCTTCACGCCCAAGCAGGGGCAGTACCTGGCCTTCATCTACGCCTACACACAGATGAACGGCCGGCCGCCGGCCGAAGCCGACCTGCAGCGATACTTCCGCGTCACCCCGCCTTCGGTCCACCAGATGGTGCTCACGCTGGAGCGCACACGCCTGATCCGCCGACAACCCGGCGTGGCTCGCAGCATCCAGTTGCTCGTCAACCCGGAAGCCCTGCCAATCCTACGTTCGGCCGAAAATCAACCCGTCATTTCTTCTGTGCAACGGTACTAGGTCCGGATGAGCGATTGCAAATTTTGCCAGCCAAAGGCCCAGGCCCTTGCCGCTGAAGGACGAATACGTCGCGGTCCGCCTTGTGCCAAGAGCAGTCAATCCGTTCGATGTGCATCGAACACCACTGAGCCGTCCTACCCCGATTCGCATCATCCGCGACGCATGCCTGTGCGGCCACGTTTGTATGGATCGCGAACCACGTGTAGACTTTAACTGTTCGGCGAGGCGCGGCCGACCTTGTCCGGTGCAGGTTGCGGCGCGAGCCGACGCCATTCGTGTTCAATCGAGAAGACGTGGCCATTGAGATCTGCGATCCATTGTTTGACCGTTTGCCTTCCCCCGCGGTCGCACAGGGCGAGGCGTCGCGACGTTGTCTGAATTTTCTCTCAACTCGGCATTGATCGCGCTGCCGGAGCAACGGGACCCGCAGTGGCTTGAGGCTGCCGCGGAGCAGCTCCGCGCGAGCTCCGCCGACCTTGACGATACCCCTCTGAGCACCTGGGTGGAAACCGCGGCAGCGGATCAACGACTTCTTGAGTTCGTTGGCTTTGTTTTTCGCCACAGCCCGTTTCTGTCCAACTGTGCTCTGCGCGACTTGGCATTCTTAAGGGACATTCTGGAGCAAGGTCCCGACACCTGTTTCACTCGCCTTGTCGCCCGCATGAAGGATGAGCTCGCCCAGGTTCGCGACCGGGATCTGTTGATGCGCGAGCTTCGCATTACGCGTCGGCGCGTCGCGCTTCTGACCGGCGTTGCCGATATCGCCGGGCACTGGCCCCTGGACAAAGTTACGCAAGCCCTCAGCGACTTCGCCGATGGCGCACTGTCCGCGACAATATCCCACCTCCTCCTGCTGGCCGCAGATGCGGGTGAGATCATTCTCGCTGATCCGCATTTTCCCGAGGACCAATGCGACTATGTCGCGCTTGCCA
>JBOIFZ010000318.1:0-2676 GCA_050741735.1 Burkholderiales bacterium | reverse complement strand
TTCTCTTCCATCATGGGGCCAAGAACGAACCCCAGCAGCAACGGCGCGGGCTCGCAGTCCAGTTTTATGAACAGATACCCGAGGAAGCCGAAGGCCAGCGCCAGCGCGACGTCGATCGCGCTGTTGTTGAGGCTGTAAACGCCGATACAGGCGAAGAGGAGGACGGCGGGATAGAGGATCCGATAAGGCACCGACAGCAGCTTCACCCAGATTCCGATCAACGGAAGATTCAGTACCACCAGCAGCAGGTTGCCGATCCACATGCTGGCGATCATTCCCCAGAATAATTCAGGGCGCTCGGTCATCACCTGCGGGCCGGGAGTAATGCCGTGGATGGTCATCGCGCCGATCATCAGCGCCATCACCGCATTTGTCGGAATGCCGAGCGTCAGCAATGGAATGAAGGAGGTTTGCGCGCCGGCGTTGTTCGCCGACTCGGGCCCGGCCACGCCCTCGATCGCGCCTTTTCCGAAGCGCGACGGATCCCTGGCCACTTTCTTCTCAAGCGCATATGCGGCGAACGATCCCAGCAAGGCGCCACCGCCCGGCAGTATACCGAGCAGTGCCCCAATCCCGGTGCCTCGCAATACTGCTTTCCACGATGCTTTGAGGTCATCCCGCGTGGGAAACAGGCTGGTGATCTTTGCCATGACCACTTCGCGCCTGGCGCGGCGCTCGATGTTGGCGATGATCTCGGAGAAACCGAACAGACCCATCGCCACCACTACGAAACCGATGCCGTCGGCGAGTTGCGGCAGGCCGAAGGTGAAGCGGAACTGGCCGGTGTTGGTGTCGGCGCCGACCAATCCCAGCAGCAGGCCAAGCAGGATCATCGCGATGGCGGTGATGAGCGAACCATGGGCCAGCACGATCGCGGCAATCAGACCCAGCACCATGAGGGAAAAATATTCGGCCGGGCCGAACTTGAACGCGACTTCGGCAAGCGGCGGAGCAAACATCGCCAGGATCAGAGTGGCCACCGTCCCGGCGAAGAAGGAACCGACGGCGGCGATCGCAAGCGCCGGACCGGCGCGGCCCTGGCGTGCCATCGCGTAACCATCGAGGCAGGTCACCACCGAAGAGGCCTCCCCGGGCAGATTCACCAGGATTGCAGTGGTCGAGCCGCCATACTGTGCGCCGTAGTAGATGCCGGCGAGCATGATGAGCGCCGACACCGGCGGCAAGGCGAAGGTGGCGGGCAGCAACATCGCGATGGTTGCCACCGGGCCGATACCGGGCAATACGCCGATCAGGGTGCCCAAAAATACGCCTAGGAAACAATAAAGGACGTTCTGCAGCGTCAGGGCGACTTCAAACCCCAATTGCAGATTGGCGAGCAACTCCATCAGACGGGGAATAACTTGAACGGCAGGCCAAGGCCGTAAGTGAACAGGCCCACTGCCAGCGCCAGCAGGAACACGATCAGAACTGCGACTTCGCGCAGCCGGCTTTCGGGGCTGGCTGCGGCCCCGACCCCTACCAGGAGCGCGGTGGCGATGACAATTCCCGCGCTTTCAATCGTGGCGGCAAAGACTCCGACTGCACCGAGCACCAGCAACAGCGCTCGCAGACTCGCAGACTCGATGCGCTGGCCGCGAATCAGCAGGCTCTTGACGCAGATAACCACGCCGAGCAGCGCGAGCAGGATGCCGAGCAGGTAGGGGAAGTAGCCGGGACCCATGCGCACGGCGCTTCCCATCGGGTAGTCGCGGGCGACGTAAGCCGCGAGGGCACCGAAGAACAGGAAAATCAGACCGGCGCAAAAATCCCGAGGACTGCGAATGCTGATGCTCATCTCCTGCCCGTGTGTTTTTTGTGATGCTGCGAGACGGGGTGAGACCTATTCTTTCACAAGCCTTCCTCCGTGAGCAAACCGCAGTACGCAAAAAACAGGCATCAGGGTTTGCTGCACAGCGGCGCATGCAACGCCTGCAGCACGTCGCCGTCACGGATGTCCTGCACAAATGCCGCGATCCTGAGATCGGGACGTTTCCAGTGACCGTGAAATGCGAAGCTCCCGCTCCAGCGCAAGCGGCCCGAGCCATCGGCACGCAGCGGCCCGGTGATTTCCCGCACCACGAAGTCATGCGACAGGACCTTGCCGCTGTTTTCGCCGGCCCGCACTTCGCTGTCCAGGTTGTTTTCGAGCAAGGCAACATAGGTCTCGGAGAATTTCCGTGCCGACGGTTCGATCGCGCGGCTTTCGAGTTCGATGCTGACCCCGGCGGCGTCGGCCCGCTGCACCATGCGCAATTCGGCGGCTGCGGCCCTGCTGTTTACTCTCGCCAGCCGTTCCGAGAATCCAGAGTCAAGGAAAGTTTGGCGAACGTCCGCTCCGTTCAGCAGGAGTTGCGGCGTATAGACGAAGCGCGCGCCGCCACGGTCGGCTTGCACACGCTGGCGCGCACTGAAGCTTGCCTGGGCGAAACGGTCGCGCCAACCGAGGTAGTCCCAGTAATCGACATGAAACGCGAGCGGCACCACGCGGTCCGCGTTGAAACCGCGTGCCGGCAGGCTGCTTACCCACCGATCCGCGGGCGGGCAACTGCTGCAGCCTTCGGAGGTGTACAACTCGAGCACCGCCACGCGCCTGGCGGTGCTGTGCGATTCGCAAGCCGGTTCTGCACCGGCAAGCGGCAGGCAAGTCATCGCCAATGCCAAGCCGGCAGCGCCGCA
>JBOIFZ010000317.1:0-2502 GCA_050741735.1 Burkholderiales bacterium | reverse complement strand
ACCACAACACGGCGCCGCGGCCGCGAGCGGCTGGATTCGCCCTGCTTTCGAACTGCCGGCTTCCCGATTTTGCGCGCCATCATCGGCTCCTCTATGAGATGTTTTTCCGCTGCTGTGATCCGGCCTGTGCCACCGTTTCTCGGATCGGTCGGATCGGCCGCACCTCGATGCTGCCCACGCGCGCCGGCGGGATTTTCGACGCGAGCTGGATGGCTTCGTTCAGGTCCCTGGCCTCGATCATGTAAAAACCGGCCAGCTGCTCCTTGGTCTCGGCGAAGGGCCCGTCGGTTACGGCCACCTTGCCGCTCCTGACTCGCACGGTGGTGGCCGTCTGCACGGATTGGAGGGCCTCCGAGGTAATGCAGTGGCCGCTCTTCCGTATCGCCGTGTCGAAATCCACGCAGTCTTCGTCGGGCAGTTCGTCCAGTTTTCTTTCGTCGAGGTACACCAGGCATAGATACTTCATCGCTTGCTCCGGATCACGTTGAAAATGATTGCGGATACTTCGTAGTTACATCAAGCTTGCGCGGCGTCACTCCGCAGCGGCAAACCCAAGCGCGATCAGCGTCCGCTCGTCCTCGGCGATCGGCCGAACTTCGACGCAGCCGATCCATGCCCCGGGAATCTTTGCGGCCACCCCGATAGCCTCGTCAAGATCCCTCGCCTCGATGACGTAGTAGCCGCCGAGCTGTTCCTTGGTCTCCACCCAGGGGCCGTCTGTGGTCGAAATCTTGCCCTTGCGCACCCGGATTGTGGTTGCCGCCCCGGGCGGAAGCAGCCGGTTGCAGCCGATGAAATGGCCGCTGCGCCGGATCGCCTCCGTGAACTCGGCGTAATCCCGGTAGTGCTGCTCCGCATCGGCCTCCGGCATCTGCTCCATCACCTTCTCGGCACAGATAAGGCACAGAAACTTCATCGCGTTCTCTTATTGGCAGTACGCGGCCGCTTACTTTTCGGAAACAGCCTTCAAGTTGGCCAGACCGGCCTCGAAGTCGGTGCCGACCATCTTGTCCATGTTGATGAACACGTGGATGATTTTTGCAAAGTAAGGCGTGTCACCCTGCATTGCCCACGTGACGTTCGTCAGGTCGCCTTCGGGCTCCAGCGTGAACTCCACGAGGTTGCGGGCTTCGAACGGCTTCACGAAATCCAGATTGATCCTGATACTGGAAGGCGGGACCGACTCGGCGATCTCCATGCGACCCTGGCCGACGTCCTTGTTGCCCTCCCACGCATATACGGCGCCCTTACCGCTCGTTGCGGCGCCGAAGGTTCGCTTCATCGCGGGATCTTTTTTCTCCCACGGCGACCAGGCGCCCCACCGGTTGAAATCGTTGATGAGCGCGAAGACCTTCTCCGGCGGCGCCTTGATACTCGCCGCGCGCTGGACACGGAACGTGTCTGGCTTGGTCGCGGCAAAGACGAGAACGCTGGCGATCAGGGCCGCGATGACCATGGCAATGATCTTGAGCATGGATACCTCCTTCGTAGTGTTGTTAGTTCGGAATGACGGTCAGCCGCCCATTTTCTGCATCGCCTGTTGCATCTCTTCCTGGCTGACGTCACGTATGTGCGTGGCGACCGACCAATGATGGCCGAACGGGTCTTCGAGTTTGCAGTAGCGATCGCCCCAGAACATGTCATCGAGCGGCATCGTTATCTTCACCCCCGCGCCCACGGCACGCGCGACGAACGCATCGACGTCGTCCACGTAGAGATGGATCGTTACCGGCGAGCCCTTCAAGGACTTCGGCCCGAACGCGCCCCACTCGGGCATTTCGTCGACCAGCATCACGGGCGAACCTTCGATACGGATCATCGCGTGCATGAGTTTTCCCTGCGGGCCTGGCAAGCGTCCCTCGTCCACGGCGTTGAACGCCTCCTTGTAGAACTCGATGGCGTCGGCCGCGCCGGCGCAGACCAGGTGCGGCGTTACAGAATGCATTCCATCCGGGATCGGTTTGACTTTCGGCATGGATTTCTCCTTTCGCTGCGGGTTTACTTGTTGCTGGAGACCTGCGTGTACACGCGCTCTGCCCGTTCCCTCAGCTCCGGCGTGAACTGCTCGCCGAAGTCCTCGGCTTCGAATACCTGGCGGATCTCGATCTCGGAGTCGCCCGGCATCGGATTGGGGCAGCGCTTGACCCATTCGATCGCCTCTTCCTTCGACTTGACCTTCCACAGCCAGAAGCCGGCGATCAGCTCCTTTGTCTCGGCGAAGGGACCGTCGATCACCGTCCGCTTCGGCCCGGAAAACCGCACGCGCGCGCCCTTCGAGCTCGGTTGCAGCCCTTCGCCCGCGAGCAGGATGCCTGCCTTGGCCAGTTCCTCGTTGTACTTGCCCATTGCGGTCAGCAGCTCCTCGCTCGGCAGGGCGCCGGCTTCTGAGTCCTTGGTAGCCTTCACGATAATCATGAATCGCATGTTTGCAAGTCCTTGTAAGTAAAATTAAATTTAATCAGGGCGTCCGCATTTAGCGGCTTCTTACGCCCTTTAGTCGAA
>JBOIFZ010000316.1:0-2565 GCA_050741735.1 Burkholderiales bacterium | reverse complement strand
GGGAGGATGTGATGCACAACATGAAAATTGCTGCGCTTGAAAAGCACGTGGTCCGCGCGTTGCTCGCTACGGCGATGGCGGCCGCCGCGATTGCCGCAACCGCGCAGACGAACGAAGTGGAGGTCGGACTGATCGCGCCGATGTCGGGGCCTTACGCCCGGCAAGGGCAGGTGATGAAGATGGCCGCCGACATGGCGATCGAAAGTATTAATCAGCAGGGCGGCATCAAATCCATGGGCGGGGCGAAACTCACGCTCTCGGTGTTCGACGCGGGCGATTCGGTCGAAAGATCGAAGAACGCGGCACAGCGCATGGTGGCCAATTCGCCCAATCTGGTTGTTGCAACCGGCGCGTATCTCAGTTCCTTCACGCTGGCGGTCACGGAAGTCACCGAACGCGCCGAGTTGCCGGTGATCACGTTCTCGTACTCGGACCTCATCACCTCGCGCGGTTTCAAGTATGTATTCCAGACTTCGGCCACCGGCGTGCAGCAGGCGGAAGGGTCTCTGCCGGCGCTGATCGAGATGGCGGAGAAAGCCTCCGGCAAGCGGCCGCAGACCATCGGCATTGTCATGGACAATACCGCCGCGTCGGTGTCCTTCGTCAAGCCGATGCGCGACCACCAGTTCGCCAAGCTCGGATTGAAATTGGTGGTGGACGAGACCTTCACTCCGCCCCTGGCGAACGCCACACCCCTGATCCAGAAGGTGCGTTCGGCGCGGCCTGACATCCTCATCCTGCTGCCCACGGTGATTTCGGACGCCAAGCTGCTGCTGGAGAAAATGAACGAGTTCGGGCTCGGGCGCGGCAAACTGCCGACGATCGCGAATGGCGCCGCGATTCTCGACCCGGACCTGCGCACCAACATGAATATCGAGCAGCTGGAAGGCGTCATGGCGGTGGTCGCCAACTGGACCACCAGCGCGCAGAAGGAATTCGTCGCCGAGGTGAAGGCCAAGACCAACGAGCCGTGGCCGACCCAGCATTTCGTGACCACCTATGGCGACATATTGATCTTCAAGGCAGCCCTGGAAGCCGCCGGCAAGCCCGACCGGAAGGCGGTTGCCCAGGCGCTGCGTACGATGAACCTCAGCGGCGGCGCGGCGAATTTCTTCCCCGGCAACGGCAAGTTGAGATTCGAAGAGAACGGCCGGCGCGCGGACGCGAGCCTGTTGATCGTGCAGTGGCAGAAAGGCGTGCCGATCACCGTCTATCCGCCCAAGGATGCGATTTCCGCACCGATTTGGCCGGGAAAGTAGTCCTGCGAGTGCGCCATTCACCACAGAGACACAGAGACACAGAGGAAAAGCCAGAGCGTGAAAGAAACCGGGATCGCCATTCACGAGCCGGCTGGGCTTCCGCTCAGTACAGATCATTGACGGCTGACTTTCTCTGTGACTCTGTGTCTCTGTGGTGAGGAGTTTTTTTGGATGAGGGTTGTGATTCAACATCGGGAGAAAAGAAATGAATGACGAATTGTTCGAACGCGGTCTGAAGATCCGCAAGTCCGTACTCGGCGCCGAGTTCGTGGAAAAATCCATCGCCTCGGCGGACGACTTCAACATGCCGATGCAGAGGCTGACGACCGAGTACTGCTGGGGCGCGATATGGGGCCGCGAGGAACTGCCAAAGAAGACCCGCAGCATGCTCAACCTCGCGATGCTGTCGGCGCTTAACCGTCCGCACGAACTCAAGATGCACATCGGCGGCGCGTTGCGCAACGGGGTTACGAAAGCCGAAGTCCGCGAGGTGCTGCTGCAGGTGGCGATCTACTGCGGCATCCCGGCAGGGGTGGATGCGTTCAGGGTGGCCAGGGAAACCTTCGCCGAGTTGGACAAGGCGGAGAAAAAGTAAGCAGCCAGGAGGCGGTGACGTGAGCAACGCAGGAGATCAGTTCGATGAATGACGAAGTTTACGAAGTCTATGCGATCAAATACGCACGGCTGATGCGCCGCTCACCCGAGAATTTCATCGGCGGCGACCCTCACGATACCGAGATGCCGCTCAACTACTACGTGTGGGTGATCGCGGGAAAGAGCCGCACCATCGTGGTGGACACCGGGTTCGGCGAGGCGATCGCCACGAAGCGCGGCCGGCAGATCATCCGTCCGGTCGCTGAGGGCATCGCGGCGCTCGGCATCGCGCCGGAAAAAGTCGAGGACGTGATCATCACCCACATGCATTACGACCACGCCGGAAATCTGCCGTTGTTTTCGCGGGCGCGCTATCACCTGCAGGACAAGGAGATGGACTTCGCCACCGGACGCTGCATGTGCCATTCGATGCTCAGGCACGGTTACGAAGCCGACGACGTCGCAACCATGGTGCGCTGCGTTTTCGACGAGCGCGTGCAGTTCCACGACGGACCGGCCGAGATCGCCCCGGGAATCGAGGTGCATCACATCGGCGGGCACACCAAGGGCATGCAGTCGGGGCGCGTGCGCACGCGCCCCCGCGGGGTCGTGCTGGCCACAGATGCGAGCCCCGTCAACGCGCACAGGGAGCCGGGCCGGGCGGTCCCGAGCCTCGACAACCTCCGCGACACCCGGGCCGCGTACGAGACGC
>JBOIFZ010000315.1:0-26442 GCA_050741735.1 Burkholderiales bacterium | reverse complement strand
CGCCGATCAACCCGTCGAACAACTGCAAACCGATCTACAACTATCCTGAAAAGGATGTGGTGTACGACAAGGTGACCACCGATATTGCTCCGTCTCTTGACGGTGGCAAGGAATGGCACCCGATGGCGTACAGCCACCGCACCAAGATGGTTTACGTCCCGGTGTACGACTTCGCGATGGATCTCCAGGCCAAAAAGATGGAGTGGAAGCGCGGCGAGTGGTACCTGGGCGCGAAGATCATCAACTTCAATGCGGGTGCGGGCTCCACCAAGGGCTATGACGCTGCGACCGGCAAGCTTGTCTGGCAGAAGTCCATGAGCTACCCGGCTACCAGCGGCACCTTGGCGACAGGCGGCGGTCTGGTGTTCTACGGCGATCCCGAAGGCTATTTCAACGCTGTGAACGACGAAACCGGCGAACACCTGTGGTCGTTCCAGGTCGGTTCCGGAGTGCACGGCAACCCGACGTCCTTTACCGGGCCGAATGGCAAGCAGTACGTTGCCATTGTGTACGGTGCAGGCGGCGGCGGCATCTGGCCCATTTTCTACGGCGAGTATTTGAAGAAGAACCAGAAGGGCGGCGGCTTGATGGTGTTTACTGTCGAGTGATTTTGAGCAGGAAGCGCCAAACCAGTAATTTGCACTGACATCAGTACTGAGGGAGGGCAAAGCAACTGCCCTCCCTTATTTTTTGTTGACACACGGCGACGACCGTTGCGCACCGGCACCGGGGTAAACCGACAAAGCCTCGGGAACGTTGACGCAATGACAAAGGGGAACGACCTGACACACTATCAAGGAGTTCAAAGTGCGTAAGTTGCTGACACTATCAGGGCTCGCCCTGCTGTTGTTCCTGGCCGCAGTCGCGGCCCGTGCGCAGGTGGCCGATCCCGATGAAATTGCCGACACCCTCGAACGCTCCAAAGCCAAGGGCAAACTGATTGCCTGTGCCGACCCGTACAATTTCCCCTACGCGGCGCAAAACACCGACCCGCCGGGTTTCGACATCGAGATCATCCGCGAGATTGCCAGGCGCGGCGGCATGTCGCTGGAGATGTACTGGGCCGATACGGGTACGCGCGGCGGCACGTCGAGGGCATTCCGCAATTCGATCCTGAAGAAGCGCTGTGACGTGTTTCTCGGGCTTTCCGACAGCGGCGACGATGATATGCTGATGGGGCAACTGGCCTTCACCAAACCCTACCTGGGTCTGGGCTACGTACTGGTGGTGCAGGGCAAGGCAGAGGGGATCAAGAGTGTTTCCGAACTGAAGAACGCAAACATCAAGGTCGGCGTTCCCATGTCCACACCGATCGACGACTACCTGTTTACCAACGGGGTACCCAGGGAGTTGTTCCTGGACAACCGCCGCATCATGGAAAGCATGGCCAAGGGCGAGCTCGACGCGAGCCTGGTGTGGGCCACTGCGATTGCGGTGGCGCGTCGCGAGTATCCGAACATGAAGTTCCGCATGGTCGAAGGCTACGTGCCGGAGGCCGAACAGCGCTGGAACCTGAATTTCGTGGTGCGCAAGCAGGACAAGGCGCTGATGGAGTTTATCAACGACGGCATTGCAGAACTGCTTTCCGGCGGCAGGATGAAGCAGATCGTCGAGAGCTACGGCGTGCCGTTTTACCCACCGTTTTCGTGAGTAATTTTCGGGGAGGCTTGTTTGATATGGCCGGTTCGAAACTCAAGGCGTTTCTCGGGCAGTGGGCCGCGTTGGCTGCTGTGGCGCTCGCGCTTGGACTGGGGGCCGCAGTTCAACCCGCGGCTGCACAGCACAAGGCCAATGAAAACGATATGGAAGTGCCGACGAACAACATGGAGATCGTGCAGCAGGGCAGGGCCAAGTACGCCCGGCGCTGCTCGTTCTGTCACGGCAGCGATGGCCACGGCGGCAAGGGCCCGTGCCTGAACTGCGGTATCTTCAAGTTCACCGGTAACACCAACTCCGAGATTTACGTCACGATCGCGGTCGGCGTTCCCCGGTCGCTGGGAGGCACGATGGGGGCCTTCGGAACGACCCTGTCCCAGGAGGAAATTATCAGTGTGATCACGTTCCTGCGCTGGGAGGAGAAGCGCCGCATTGCGGCGGGGGAGGTTCCCGATCCGAAGTTGAACAAGGGCGACGAGCTGCCGGTGTTCCCGACCACGAACTGACCGGGAGCACTGCGGCACGCGGTTGCCGTTCGCCAGAAAAGGAAAAGCCGGCGCAAGCCGGCTTTTTTGCTACGGTCGTCGCGAGCCCGGTCACTGCTTGCCGGTACTTCCGAAGCCCCCGGCTCCGCGCGCGCTATCTGCGAACTCTTCCACGATGTTGAATCCGACCTGCACCACCGGTACCACAACCAGTTGTGCGACGCGCTCCATCGGGTTGAGAGTAAAGACACTCGATCCACGATTCCACACCGAGACGAATATCTGGCCCTGATAGTCGGAATCGATCAGGCCGACCAGATTGCCGAGCACGATGCCGTGTTTGTGGCCGAGACCCGAGCGCGGCAGGACCACCGCGGCGAGTCCAGGGTCATCCAGATGGATCGCCAGGCCCGAGGGGATCAACTCGGTCTGACCCGGGTTCAACTCGATCGGCGCGTCGATGCAGGCGCGCAGGTCGAGCCCGGCGGAGCCGGCAGTGGCGTAGACGGGAAGCTGCTCGCGCAGGCGCGCGTCGAGAATCCTGACGTCGATGTTGCGCATGAAACCTTCTTGTTGTTGTGACGGAACGCCTAAGCCGTGACGGGGGTTTTGCGTGGACGGTAAAGTTTGGCGATATGACGGATCAGGGCGCGCGCCAGCTCGAGTTTCGATGCGGGCGCCAGCCGGTGAACGCCATCGTCGTCGAACAATACCAGTTCGTTGTCGTCGGCGCCGATCGCAGCCTGTGCAAGATTCGCCGCGAGCAATGGTAGCTTCTTGCGGCGGCGCTTGGCTTCCGCATTCTTCTCAAGATTTTCGCTCTCGGCGGCGAAGCCGACGCAGAACGGGGGATTTGAACGCCGGGCAACCGCTTCGATGATGTCCGGATTGGGCACAAGCTCCAGCGTCGGGACTCCGCCGTCTTTTTTGATCTTATGCTGTTTGCGATTGCCGACGTGATAGTCGGCTACCGCGGCGACGCCGACGAAGATGTCACAGCTACCGAGATGTGCGTTTACGGCGTCGAGCATCTGCCGCGCCGTCTCGACGCGGACCAGTTGCGCGGATGACGGTGCCTCGAGCGCTACCGGGCCCGAGATCAGCGTGACCTGTGCACCGGCCTCCAGCGCGGCGCGGGCAACGGCATAGCCCATTTTTCCCGAACTGCGGTTGGTGATGCCTCGCACCGGGTCGATTGGTTCGAAGGTCGGTCCGGCGGTGATCAGCACCTGCGTGCCGGCAAGCAGCTTGGGTTGAAACCATGCGGCGATCGAGCGGGCCAGATCCACCGGTTCGAGCAAGCGCCCCATCCCCGTTTCCCCGCAGGCCTGGTCGCCGGAATCGGGGCCAAGCACGACGATGCCGTCCTGATGCAGTTGCGCGATGTTGCGCCGGGTGGCGGGGTTTTCCCACATCTGCCGGTTCATCGCCGGCGCCACCATCAGCGGGCACTCGCGCGCCAGGCAGAGCGTGGACAACAAGTCGTTTGCGGCGCCGTGCACCAGCTTGGCGATAAAGCCGGCAGTGGCGGGAGCGACCACGATGATATCGCGGTCGCGCGACAACTCGATATGCGGCATGCCGTTTGGCACCCGGCTGTCCCACATATCGGTGAACACCGGCTTGCCTGACAGCGCCTGCATCGTCACCGGAGTAACGAACCGGCACGCCGATTCGGTCATGATGACTTGCACGTCGGCGCCCTGGCGCTGCAGTTCGCGCACCAGCTCCGCCGACTTGTAGGCGGCAATGCCACCGGTGATCCCCAGGAGGATCCGCTTATTGCTGAGTTCGGTCATTTCCATAGCCTACCGGACTTTCCGGATCGGCAGTGTAAACTGTTGTTGGTAAATACAAAAGTGCCCACGGAGCGGTAAATGGCGATCACCGACTGGCCGGAAGACGACAGACCGCGGGAGAAGTTGTTGGCCAAGGGGCCGAGCGGCCTTTCCGACGCCGAACTGCTCGCGATCTTCTTGCGTACGGGAGTGAAGGGCAAGAGCGCGGTGGACCTTGCGCGCGAGCTGCTTGCCAGATTTGGCTCGCTGGGAGAATTGGTCGCAGCGAGCCGCGAAGGCTTCTGTTCCGTACCCGGTCTGGGAGACGCCAAGTATGTGCAGTTGCAGGCCGCGATCGAAATGGCGCGACGCGCGCTGGCCGAGGACATGAAGGCCGGAATCAACCTCAGCTCGCCCAAGGCAGTGCGCGATTTTCTGCGGCTGCAACTTCAGCATCGGCCGGTGGAGGTCTTCGTGGGCCTGTTTCTCGACGCCCAGAACCGGGTCATAGAGATCGAGGAATTGTTCTCCGGTACGCTGACCCAGACCAGCGTCTATCCCCGCGAGGTGGTGAGGCGGGCACTGCATCACAATGCGGCCGGCGTGATCTTCGCACACAACCACCCGTCCGGCGTGGCGGAGCCCAGTCATGCAGACGAAACCCTTACCCAGGCGCTGAAGCAGGCTCTGGCTCTGGTGGATGTCCGGGTGCTCGACCATTTCATCATCGGGCGCGGCGCGGCGCTCTCCTTCGCCGAACGCGGGCTGCTCTAGGGAAGCTGGCAAGGCGACTCTCTCCGGAGGTTGAGCAGGTTGCGGGAAATGTGCTATAAAGCGCGCTCCCCGAATTTAGCGGAGCTGCCCTCGGCAGCTTCACCCGGAAACAAAGCTGGAGAAGCCATCATGGCGAGAGTTTGTGAAGTCACCGGCAAGAAGCCGATGGGCGGCAACCATGTGTCCCACGCCAACAACAAGACCAAGCGCCGCTTCCTGCCCAACCTGCAGTACCGCCGCCTCTGGGTCGAGAGCGAGAACCGCTGGGTGAGCCTGCGTTTGAGCCATGCCGGCCTGCGCACCATCGACAAGAAGGGTATCGACGTGGTGCTGGCGGAAATGCGCGCACGCGGCAATAAGATCTGAGGCAGGAGGGAAGAAAACATGCGAGAGAAGATCAAACTTGAATCGTCCGCGGGCACCGGACATTTCTACACAACCACCAAGAACAAACGCACCACGTCGGACAAATTAGAAATGAAGAAATTCGATCCGGTAGTACGCAAACACGTCCTCTACAAGGAAACGAAGCTCAAGTAGCCTGCCGGTCGTTGCAGGAATAAGAAAAGCCCGCTTGCGCGGGCTTTTTTTCGTCCGTCGATCCTTACGCGTAACAGCGCAGCGTCAGGGAGAACTCGCGTAACGGCGCGATGCCGCTTCTTTCAGCGCGATGGCACCAGTCCTCAAGCTGTGACAGCAACTGTTCCTTGGTCGCGGTAGAGCGTTGCCACAGCATGACCAGTTCCTGGCGCATCGTGTAAACGGTGTCGAGAACCTTGCTGGTCTTCAGCACTTCTTCCAGTTCGGCCTTCTCCTTGGCGGGCACCAGCTTGGCGTCGAGATGCAGCCAGCGCTTGACGCTCTGCAGATCAATGGTATGGCCAGGTCTGCGCTCGAGGATTTTGCGCAGTTCGTCGGCGCAGGTGGCCTTCACCAGATGGGTGAAGCGCGCCAATACGTCGTAACGATGGGTGATCACCGCCTGCAGGGTCTGCAGGTCGCACCTGGCCTTGCCGGTGGCGATCTTCACGGTAGGGGCGAGTTTCTTGACCTCGGCCAGACCGACGATCTCCAGGAGGCGGATGTATAGCCAGCCAATGTCGAACTCGTACCACTTGTTGGACAGCCGCGCGGATGAGGCATAGGCATGGTGATTGTTATGCAATTCCTCGCCGCCGATCAGGATGCCCCAGGGAACGATGTTGGTGCTGGCGTCTTCCACCTGGAAGTTGCGGTAGCCGTAGTAATGCCCGACACCGTTGATCACGCCTGCGGCAGTGACCGGTATCCACAGCATCTGCACTGCCCAGACCGTCAATCCGATCGGTCCAAACAGCAGGATGTTGACGATCAGCATCAGCGCCACCCCGCCTTGGTCGCTGGCGGAGTAGACGTTACGCTCGATCCAGTCTTCCGGGGTACCGTGTCCGTACTTGTCCAAAGTGTCCTGGTTTTTCGCTTCCTTCCGATACAGCTCGCCGCCCTCAAGCAGAACCTTCTTAAGAGTGAGCACTTGCGGACTATGTGGATCCTCCTCGGTTTCGACCTTGGCGTGGTGCTTGCGGTGAATTGCGGTCCACGCCTTGGTGGCCATGCCGGTGGTCAGCCACAACCACAGGCGGAAAAAATGCGCGACCACAGGGTGGAGGTCGAGTGCGCGATGCGCCGAGTGCCGGTGCAGATAGATGGTCACCGACGCGATGGTGATGTGGGTAAACACGAGCGCCACGACCATGTAACCCCACCAGGGAAGGTCAACCAGCCCGCCAGCCCAGCTGGGCAGGTCCGTAATCCTGTTCAGATTCATGCAGTTAACCTAGTATAATCATCAAGATAAGTCGGATTTTACAGTAACCCTTGCGCCCTGCAAGCGTCAATTTGTAACGTCCTGTCGGAAACAGCCGGGGAGTGATCGTACATTAGGCAGGAAAACCGCGTAATTTCTCCGATTCACGGTGAAAATCCGGCTATTTGTCAGGTTCTTGGGTTGATAGGACAGCGGTTTGAACCGTTCCGAGGATGCGGAAGTCACGCCGCGATAATGTGATGACGACGACCTGCCAGAGGATCACTCCCTGTTGCAGGTGGTCGAAAAGACCGGTTAGCAGACGACTGATTTCGGACTGGTTCTTCGTCACGGTCCCCTAAGAGGCCGGGATTTTACGTTACTTCCCGTTGCCGCGGCGAATCCGGTTCGAGTGCTTAAGGTGGCGCATCCAGTCGTCCAGGTAGGCGCGCGTGAGTTCATGGTTTCCGCGAAACACCAGCAGATTCTCGGCGTTGCGGAACTGGGCGGCGTGGGTGAAATTGAAGCTGCCGGTGATCAGGGCCGGTGCGTTGGTGCCGGCGTCGATCACCATGATCTTGTTGTGGGCGGCCGCATGCTCCGCGTCAGTGAATACGGGTATCCCAGCTTGCACCAGTTGCGGAATCACGTTGTGATCGATGAGGTCGATCTGCTCCGGATCGGCGATGACCTGCACGTCCAAGCCGCGGCTTTTTGCGCGAATAAGCGCGCCGGCAATCCCGGCGTGCGTGAAGCTGAACGCCTGCACCAGGATCTGGGACCGTGCGCCGTCTATAGCGCGCACGATCAGTCCCGCGGCATCATCGCCAGGGGTAAAGGCATACTCGATGGTGCCGGTCCCGGGAACAATGTCCGATGTTTCAAAGCCGCGTGCCGGCTGCGCCAGAACCAGTAGCGCAAGCAGAATGCCGAAAAGCCGGACTGGGCGCGTGCGCTTCATTTCGGGCGAGGACGCCGCTCCAGTACCGCGGCGAAGAAAGCGTCGGTGTCGTGCCGTTGCGGACTCAGTTCCAGAAACACGCCGCTTTCGAGCGCGATCCGCTGCTCGTCCAGAATCTCCTGGCAGTTCACCGCTTGGAAGTTCGAATGAGTGTCGAGGAACTGCTCGATGACGGCCTGGTTCTCCTCCAGCAGTACACTGCAGGTCGCGTAAACCAGGCGCCCGCCGGGTTTGAGCAGGGTTGCCGCGCCATTCAGGATCGCGCGCTGGTTGGCGCTGAGTTCCACCACCGCCTCCGGCGACTGGCGCCACTTGAGGTCGGGATTGCGCCGCAGCGTGCCGAGCCCGCTGCAGGGCGCATCGACCAGCACTCGATCGATCTTGCCGGCGAGGCGTTTCACCTTGATATCATTCTCCCCCAGGATCAATTGCGGGTGCACGTTGGAAAGTCCGGAACGCTTGAGCCGCGGTTTGAGATTGTTGAGCCGCTTTTCCGAAACGTCGAGTGCATACAGGCGCCCCGCCGACTGCATCAGCGCGCCCATCATGAGGGTCTTGCCGCCCGCCCCGGCACAGAAATCCACCACCATCTCGCGCCGCTTCGGAGCAACCAGGTATCCGAGCAGCTGGCTGCCCTCGTCCTGAACCTCGACTGCCCCGCGGGTGAACGAAGGGTGGCGGTTGATCGCGGGTTTGCCGGCAAGCCTGATGCCGATCGGAGACCAGCGCGTCGGCTCGGCAGCGAGTCCATCGGCGCGGAGTTCCTCGAGTATCGAGTCCCGATCTGCCAGTAGCGTATTGACCCGCAGGTCCAGCGGTGCGGACTGGAGCATGGCGCGGCCGAAGGCGACCGCTTCCTGCTCCGCATACTCGGCGACGAGGCGCTCGTAGAGCCAGTCGGGGAGGCTCAACCTGACTGCCGGAGGCAGCGATTCGACATCGGCGGACTTCAGCTGAATCGCCCAGTCGCGATCTTCAACCTTGAGCAGGGGTTCGAGCTGACCGAGGCTGTAGCCCTGCAGTTTGAGCAACGACCCCAACACCAGCTTGCGGGGGCTGGGGAGCGCAATCAGGCTCTCGAGCAGCCGATTGTGGCGAAGCACGGTGAAAACCGTTTCGGCGACAAAAGCGCGGTCGTGGCTACCTAGTTCGCGATTGGCGCTGAAAAAATTGCGCAGGACGGCATCGGCCGGGTGCGCAAGCGGCAGCACCAGATCCATGGCGGCAGTGACCGCATTAACCAATGCCGCCGTGGGTTGCATCTATTGGTAAGTGACGCTGGTGACGGTGGAGTCCACCACGTTGCCGTTCTTATCGACTAAGCGAATCTTGACTGGAAGAAAGTGGTGGTTCACCGAAAGCCAGAATTCGAGGCCGCGCTTGTCATCGGCCTCCTGCACTTTCTGGAAGTGCAGAGTTTCCAGTTCGCCGAGCGGGGTCTTGAGCGTTTCCTTGCCGATGACCCGGTACTGGTAGTCGGCAAGACGCCTGCCGTCGGCGACAAATACATTCATGCTTTCCTTATTCGACTGCGCGAATGCGAAAGTGTAGGGCAGGCTGGTCGGGTCGAAGGTGTTGGCGGTCAGCGGCACGGTTTCGATCTTGTCGCCGTCGGTGAGCTTGACCTGCCCGGCCTCCCAGTCGAAATCTGCGGCGCGCCTGGGCTTGCGGCTACTGTGCTCCTCGAAACGCAGCGGCCGCAGCCCGCTGGTCGTGAGCAAACCCCGGCTCTCGCGCCGGATGTTGAGTTTGTAGAAAAGCGCGGCCACCCCAACCGTCATGGTCTCGCTGATCACCGAGTACTTCTTGCCGTCGTGCTCGAGAAAATCGCGTCCTTTGCCCAGTTGCATCGAGCCGGAAGTCACTGCGAAGTCGATCTGCACCTTTTGCGGCGGCTGCGCGGCAGCAACCGGGCCTGCGATCATGAGCAGAGCAAACAAAATGGCGTGTTTCATCGCTTTCAGGGGCAGACCAATGCGTCCGGAGTGCTGCGGCCCGCGCTCACTGTGACGCGGTTGCCTTCCAGCTTGAGCTTGCCGTCGAGGAACCAGCGGATTGCCTGGGGGTAGATGCGGTGTTCCTGCTCGAGCACGCGCGCAGCGAGACGTTCCTCGTTATCGCCGGACAGCACCGGTACCGCGGCCTGCGCGATGATTGGACCATGGTCGAGTTCGGAGGTCACGAAGTGGACCGTGCAGCCGTGAATTCTTACGCCCTCCCGCAACGCGCGCCGGTGCGTGTCCACGCCCGGAAACGCCGGAAGCAGGGATGGATGGATATTCATGATCCGGCCGCCGAAGCGCTTGAGGAAACCCTCGGTGAGAATGCGCATGAATCCCGCCAGCACCAGCAGGTCGGGACGGCAGGAATCTGCCTTTTCGGCGAGCGCCGTATTGAAACTCGCGCGATCCGGGAACGCCCGGTGATCGATCACCGCAGTGTCCACGCCGAAGTTGCGTGCGATGTCGATGCCCCTTGCCGCAGGGTTGTTGCTGATCACCGCGGCAACCTGCGCGTGGAGTTTTGCTTCCAGGATCGACTGCAAGTTGCTGCCACGGCCCGATATCAGGATAACGATGCGTTTCATCCCGTGTTTCTAAAGAACCACCGTCTGCGGTTCGTCGCCGGTGCGGGAACGGATCTCGCCGATGCGGAATGCGCTTTCTCCTTCGCGCTCGAACGTTTGCTGCGCCCGCCCGGCATCCTCTGCGGCGACGATTGCTACCATGCCGATGCCGCAATTGAACACACGGTGCATTTCCGTCTCGGCGACATTGCCTTTTGTTTGAAGCCATTCGAACAATTGCGGCCGCGGCCAGGCGCTCTTCGCCAGCACCGCCTTTACGTTCGACGGCAGCACGCGCGGCACGTTCTCCACCAGACCGCCGCCGGTGATGTGCGCAAGACCCTTGATGCGCACCGCGCGCAGCGCCGCGAGCACCGGCCGCACGTATATGCGCGTCGGTGCCAGCAACGCTTCTCCCAACGTCTTGCCGTCGAAATCGGATGACAAGTCCACGCCGGAAGTCTCGACGATCCTTCGTACCAGCGAGTAACCGTTGGAGTGTGCCCCGCTGCTGGCCAGTCCGAGAACCACGTCGCCCGCAACAATGCCGGCACCATCGATGATCCCCGACTTTTCGACCACGCCGACCGCGAAGCCGGCGAGGTCGTATTCGCCGGCCGGGTACATTCCCGGCATTTCCGCCGTCTCCCCGCCGATCAACGCGCATCCGGCCTGTACGCAACCGGCAGCGATGCCCTTTACCACTTGTGTCGCGGTATTCACGGCAAGCTTGCCGCAGGCGAAATAGTCGAGGAAGAAAAGCGGCTCGGCTCCCTGCACCAGGATGTCGTTGACGCACATCGCCACCAGGTCGATCCCGATCGTGTCGTGGCGATTCAAGTGAAATGCCAGCTTGAGCTTGGTCCCGACGCCGTCGGTGCCGGATACCAGCACCGGTTCCCGGTATCCCTTCGGTACCTCGAACAGCGCGCCGAAGCCACCGATGCCGGCGAGCACGCCGTCTCTGAGCGTGCGCCTTGCGAAGGGCTTGATATTCTCGACCAGCTGATCGCCGGCATCGATGTCCACGCCGGCGTCACGATAGGAAAGTGAAGCAGAGGAGGGTCGGTCGGTCTTCAAGTTGAGCTGCCGGGTTCTTCGGGATAGAGTGGCGATCGAATTTCAGGGCCAATGCGGTGCCCGGATTATGTGCCATGCGGGACTCATAGCCATGCCTGGCGCGCCGCGAATTTTACTCTAAATGAACAGCATCTTCCGTGTGCGTTTTGCGTGGTACCTGGTCGCCGCGGTAGTCGCCGGGCTTCTCCTGTATCTGGTCGCGCCGCTCGCACCAGTGGGCACTGAGCTTTGCCGGGGAGATCAACAGCGTGCTCGGGGAGTTCCTGCGCGGGCAGGCCGCTGTGATTCTTATCATGTGCGTCTATTCTGTAGTGGGGCTGTGGATGGCCGGTCTGGAGTACTCGCTGCCGATCGGCATACTGTCCGGCTTGCTGGTATTCGTCCCCTATCTCGGCGTGCTGCTGGCGTTGCCTGCGAGTGCGGCCTTGTTGGTGGACTTGCGGCATCTGCGCGCGCAATACCTGGCCAGCGATCTCTTTGAGTCCTGATGAGGCAACTGGCTCTCGGACTGGCCCCATCCCCGGTGCCGGCGTTCGACAACTTTTTCCCGGGGCGGAATGTCGAGGCCGTTTCCGCATTGCACTCGCTTGCCACGGGCCACTCCGCCGAGCATTTCATTTACCTCTGGGGGGAGCGCGGTTGCGGCCGCTCGCATTTGCTGCAGGCTGCCGTGGCGGCGGCTACCTCGCATGGGATCGTTGCCAGATACGTTGCGGCGGGCGAAACACTGCCGGAAGAGGATTCCGGAGTGCGAATGCTGGCAGTGGACGACGTCGAAACTCTGGGCGCGCAGGCACAGCTTGAGTTTTTCCATCTGCATAACGCGTTGCGTGAATGCCAGGGCGTCGTGCTGGCAGCCGGCAATGCGGCGCCGGCACGGCTGCAACTCAGGGCGGACCTGCTGACCCGGCTCGGGTGGGGGCTGGTGTTCCAGGTGCATGCGCTTTCCGACGACGACAAACGCATTGCGCTCAAGCGCCACGCGGCCACCCGTGCCTTCGATCTTCGCGACGAAATCGTCGAGTATCTGCTGCGCCACCTGAAGCGCGATCTGCCCTCCCTGATGGCGGTGCTGGACGCGCTGGACCGCTACTCGCTGGAAACCAAGCGATCGATCACCTTGCCGCTGCTGCGCGAACTGCTGCAATCGGAGGGTGACAGAAATGGAAATCCGCCGCCCGGAATCTGACCGGTGAACGGGTGCGGAACTTCGGTCTCCAAAGGCTTTTAGGCTATACTTTCAGCGCTTCCTCACCACCCCTCCTACCTGTTCGCAATTTCCCCATGCGGCTCGCATTGTTCGATCTCGAAAACACCACGCGATGCGGCTTGTTTCGACGCAGGCTGACCTTCAGAAAACCGAAGGTTTCAGTGCAGACTAACCTTCAGGTTACGTCGTAACTAATACGTCGGAGCCACAATACGCCCCCGCACGAAGACCATGCGACTCGCATTGTTTGATCTGGACAATACGCTTCTCGCCGGCGACAGCGATTTCGAGTGGGCGCAGTTCCTGATCGAGAAAGGCGCGCTCGACGGCGAGGTGCACGAGGCAAACAATCAAAACTTCTACGAGGCTTACAAGGCCGGCACGCTCGACATCCACGAGTTTCTCGATTTTCAGCTCAAGCCGCTCTCGCGCCACCCGAGAAAGCAGCTCGATGATTGGCACGTCGAGTTCATGCACGAGAAGATCGTCCCGATCATCACCCAGAAAGCGCGTGATCTGGTGGAAAGCCACCACGAGGATGCGCGGGCCATCGTCACTGCGACCAACAGCTTCGTTACCTGGCCGATTGCACGCGCGTTCGGCATCGAGAACCTGATCGCCACCGAGCCCGAGGAAGTGGACGGCGAGTTTACAGGCAGGGTAAAGGGAATGCCGGCCTTCCGCGAAGGCAAGGTGACGAGGCTCAAGAGCTGGATGGCCGAGCACGGCATTTCCTGGGACGCGCTCGAGGAGACCTGGTTTTATAGCGACTCGCTAAACGATCTGCCGCTGCTTTCGATCGTCAGCCACCCGGTCGCGGTGGATCCCGACGAGACCCTCAAGGAACACGCGCTCAAAAACGACTGGCGCGTCATCAGCCTCCGGTAAACGCCGCGGGCGGGGGCAGCGCCGCCGAACCTCTAGTGTCCTGTTCCGCTAATTCGTGGGGGCAACTTTCGAACCTTGAAAGGCAGACTTCATATCCATTTCACAACAATCCACCATCGATCGAAAAACCGGCGAAATCGGCGTCAGGCAAGGCGCGAGTCCTTGACAGTGGCGGGGGCCGGTGGAACGTGGAGCAGGGGCCCCGCTTGCGGGGATGCGACCGTGCAACCGGCCAATAGCGTGTCGACCACCGGCCTTACGCGTGTCTCCGCGGTCAGATCCCCGGAGGGGCCCCTCTTCCGCGCTCCGACACGCACGGCGAGAACTCGTAACACAGCATGGCGCCGATTCTCGCCGGGTTTTCGGCCGCGAATTAGCGGAACAGGACACGAGGCTTACTTCTTTTTGGCTTTTTCTGCTTCGACTGCGGCGGTGATGCGGTAAATCGCCTGCAGATTGTCCCTGCCAACCGTCTGTTCGAACTTCGCGTGCACCGGCAGCAGCGCTTCGCGCCAGCGTTTGCGCTCCGCGTCACCGAGCACGTAGACCTCGGTCTTCTTCGATGCCCTCACCATCGCGAGCGCATCCTCATTTTCCTTCTTGGCGATGTCACGCTCGTAAACGGTGGTTTCCCGCATCGCCTTCTCCAGCTGGGCGCGAACATCGGCCGGCAGTCCCTCCCAGAACTTCCTGTTCACGATCACCGCGTAAACCAGGCAGCCGTGGTCGGAAATCGTCAGATGCGACTGCACCTCGTGCATCTTCTGCGTATAGAGGTTGGAGACCGGGTTCTCGGTGCCGTCCACCACGCGCTGTTGAAGCGCGGAATAGACCTCGGAGAACGCCATCACCTGCGGCAGTGCGCCGAGCTGGCGCATCATCGCCTCCAGCACCTTGGACGACTGGATGCGCATCTTCAGGCCGCGAAAATCCTTCGGTTCCCGCAGCGGCCGGTTGGCCGAGAACTGCTTGAAGCCGTTATCCCAGTACGCCAGGCCCTTGATGCCGCGCGATTCAAGCTTCGCGAACAGCGCCTCGCCGATCTCGCCGTCGGTGACGCGATCCACGGTTTCGGCATCGGAGAACAGATAGGGAAGGTCGAACACCTCGAACTCGCGCACGCCCAGCGGACCGAACTTCGACACCGATGGCGCCAGCATTTGCACCGCGCCGAGCTGCAGCGCCTCCATCTCCTCGCGATCCTTGTACAACTGGCTGTTGGGATAGAGTTCGACTTTGACCCGGCCCGAGGTGTATTTTGCGGCGAGTTGTCTGAATTTTTCCGCCGCCTTGCCCTTGGGCGTATCGTTCGCCACCACGTGACTGAACTTCATGATAATCGGATCGGCTGCGAATGCGGAAGTTGTGGCGGTAAACAGCAGCGCGGCGAGAACCAGTCTGATCATCTTTGTGCGAGGCTCGGAATCCCGGCCTTCCTCCTGGATTGATTCTAACAGCGCGCCCACTCCGGAACGATGCCCTGCTCGTCGCTTGCAGCGCGAAACTCCGCGGCCACGCCGATGCCGGGCACCCAGGCCAGCGCGTCGCCGATGAACAGCAGCGGCATGCGTTCGCGTTCCCAAGGCGGCACCGCGGTTTCCTGCCACAGGTTTTTCAGCGTGCGGCGCGGACGATCGTCCGCCGGCCGCATGCGCTCGCCGCCGCTGCGGCCGCGCACGGTCGCGCCCGGCTGTGCGAAATGACGCGCGGCGATGCCATCGCCGAGCGCCGCTCGCGCGCGCAGCACCCCCAGCCCGGCGGGCAACAGCAACTCCCTGCGGCCGTCCCATCGCGTGTTCCAGTCGAGGGGCATCGCGCCGGATTCCTCGACGATTCCCACCCGGCCCCGGAAGCAACGCAAGCCGTGGCTGCCGAAGGACACGTGGACTTCAGAGTCCGCGCCGGCATCGCGGCACTGCCGCAATGCCTCTTCCAGCCTTGTCCTGTGCGGCATCGGCAGCCCGCGGCTGGCGAACAGCCGGCGCAGGAGATTCAGCGCGCGCGCATCGGAAAGTCCGCGCAGGCTATCAACGGGGACCACGCCGTCGTCAAACGCATGCGCGTCGAGCGCGGCCAGTTCCTCGGCAAGCTCCGAATAATCGGCCAGGTTGCGAGTGGCGCGCGAAAGCGTCTCGCGATAGGCGGGAAAGCGGGCCTCCAGACGAGGCAGCAGCTCGTTGCGCATGAAATTGCGGTCGTGGCGCGAATCGGCGTTGCTGTCGTCCTCGATCCACTCCAGATTGCCCGCCTTTGCGTATGCCTCGATCTCGTTGCGTGTCACTTCGAGCAGCGGACGCAAAATGCAAGGATGAGAATCCAAGGATGAAGAATGAAGGATGAAGAATGAAGAATGAGAATCCAAAGATGAAACGTCGCGTTGCGCGCCTTTTTCCCTTCCTTCCGCCTTCATCCTTCGCCTCACTTGTCCCCGGAGGGGATCATCCTTGCCCTTCGCCCTTCCGCCTTCATACTTGCGCAATACCGGCATCGCCGCCAGGCCTTTGGGTCCGGCGCCTCGCAGCAGTTGCAGCAGAAACGTCTCCACCTGGTCATCGAGATGATGAGCCAGTGCGACGAAGTCGGCCTCGAGCCCGCCGTATGCCTGATATCGCAAGTTGCGTGCCGCCGCCTCCACGCCGCTGCCGTCACGCGGTACTTGCACCCGCCGCACGGCCAACGCAACGCCGCGCGCGTGGCACAGCGCGTTGCAGAACGCCTCCCATTCGAGCGCATGCGCGCTGATCTGGTGATTGACGTGGACCGCCGACAACGCCAGCCGCAAGTCGTTGCGCAACCGCCCGAGCATGTCGAGCAGCACCACGGAGTCCAACCCGCCGCTCAGTCCCACGGCGACGCGCCGGCCGCGCACCGCGTGCGTTTCCAGTACGGCAGCGACGATCTGCAGGAGCCTCTCGGTCATGGTCGGGTAAATGAAGAATTACAACCTCAAAACAAGATACCCCGCGGAGGCGGGGTATCGGGGAAAAATTCGCGCCGTACAGACTCTCTCAACGAACCGCGACCTCCTTGAACTTGCCGTAGGCCATCAGGCGTTCGAAGCGCGTCTCGATCAGCTCCTCGATCGGCTTCCTCTGCGCTTCGGCCAGCGCCTCCTGCAACGCCTTGCGCAGCGTCTGCATCATGGTCGCCGGGTCGCGGTGCGCGCCACCGAGGGGTTCGGCGACCACGCTGTCCACCAGACCCAGCGTTTTCAGCCGGTTGGCCGTAATTCCCAGCGTCTCGGCCGCGTCCGGCGCCTTGTCCGCGCTCTTCCACAGGATCGAGGCGCAGCCCTCGGGCGAAATCACCGAGTAGATCGAATAATGCAGCATCAGCGTCACATCGCCGACCGCGATCGCCAGCGCTCCGCCGGATCCGCCTTCGCCGATGATGGTGACCACCACCGGCACGCGCAATTCCGCCATCACGTACAGATTGCGGCCGATCGCCTCAGACTGGCCGCGCTCCTCGGCGCCGACGCCCGGGTAGGCGCCCGGTGTGTCCACGAAAGTCATCACTGGAATGCCGAATTTCTCCGCGAGCCTCATCAGCCGCAGCGCCTTTCGGTATCCCTCCGGCTTGGGCATGCCGAAATTCCGGTAAAGCTTGTCCTTGGTGTCGCGGCCCTTCTGATGGCCGATTACCATCACCGTCTGGGTGCCGAAATGCGCCAGGCCGCCGATGATCGAAGGATCTTCCGCAAAGGCACGATCGCCCCGCAGTTCTTCGAAGTCGGTAAAGATGTTCTGGAAGTAGTCGAGCGAGTATGGACGCTGCGGATGGCGCGCCACCTGCGAAATCTGCCAGGCAGATAGCTTGGAGTAAATCTCCCTGGTTAGCGTGCTGCTTTTCTTCTGCAGGCGCGCAATCTCCTCCGATATGTCCACGGCGGAATCGTCCTGCACGTAACGCAGCTCTTCGATTTTCGATTCCAACTCGGCGATAGGCTGTTCGAATTCGAGGAAGGTGGTTTTCAACTGGGCCATTATTTATGGTGGCGCCATGTTCGTCGCAGCGTCAAACTGTAGGGCGCCGTATTGTAGCGTGTCGCGTGCGTCCGGGCCTTACTTGCCGTACTGGCCCGTCAGATAGTCCACGATTTTCTGCGTGTCCGCCTCCGCAATCGGCGCGCCCATCACCTTGATCATCTTGTTGACCGAGGCCTCCCAGCCCTTGCGGTCGAGAAACGGCGAATTCATCGGAATGTAGTCGAGGCTGTGGCACATGACGCAGTTGGCCTCCACCAGTTGTCTTCCGGGCCCATCCCTGAGCCGCAACTGGCTCTCCTGTGCCAGCGCCGGCGCAGCGGCAACCAGCAACAGCGCGATTATCGTGCGCATACGCAACTCCTACGTGATTTCGATGTTGATCCGCTGCACCACGTTGTTGTGGTAGCCGGCAGGGTTGAAGATCAGATCGAAAGTCTGCGTGGCCCCTGCGCGATTCGTCGCCCTGGCCATGAAGGTGAGGCTGCCGGCACGCCCGGGCGTGAAGCGATGCGACCACTGGCGCCAGGAGAATCTTCCCAGGTCGGCGGCGAGCTGCGCCGCGCGCCAGTTCCTGCCGCCGTCCTCGGAGACTTCGACGGTAGCGATCCCGAATCCGCCGTCCCAGGCCACGCCGGCGACCGTGATCTCCTGCCCAAAAGCAAACTTCTGCCCCTCTTCTAGATTGGTGACCAGGGAATTCACCACCATTTCCGTTATCGGCGTATTGACCTCTGTTTCCTGCGACACGAAACGGTCGACCAGCGGAAACTTGCCCTTGGGAATGCGGTACGCCGGATTCATCCAGAACCCTTGGTAGGGCTGCGTGATCGCCGCAATCGAGGTGAGATGTTTGGTCCAGTACGTCGCGGTCCAGCCCGGCACCACGATGCGGGCGGGAAAGCCGTTCCAGTGCGGCAGTTTTTCCCCGTTCATCTCCAGCGCCACCAGGGTGTTCTCGTCCATCGCCTTCCATGCCGGAACGCTCTTCACGAAATCCGGCGTCTTGTCGAGCGCGCCTTTGTCGGCGCCATCGAATACGATCTCGAGCGCATCTTTCCTCACGCCGGCTTTGGCCAAAAGATCGCGCAGCCTAACGCCGCGCCATTTGGCATTGCCGATCGCGCCATGGCCCCATTGCACGCCGGGCACATGCGGCTGCGACAGCCCGCGCCGGTTGCCGGAGCACATGCACACCGCCGCGACTTCAACTTGCTCGAAGTCGCGGGACAGTTCCTCGTAGTTGATCTCGAACGGCTTGTCCAGCGCGTCCCCTGTAACAGCGAGTTTCCAGCGCTGCTGGCTCACCTGCGGAATGTCGGCAAGGTGGTAGCGCACAAAAAAGGCGTCGTTCGGCGTGAACGCCTCGTTGAAGAAACGCAGCGGCGTTTCGAAGTTCGGCGGCCGGATCGATTTTCTGATCAGCGGCAGCTTGCCCGGCAGGGCTGCAAGTTGCGCCGATTGAAGGGCGCCCGACGGCAATGCCGCAGGCCCCAGACTGTCCGCCGCAGCTGCCGAATTGACGCCGCGTATGCCGCCGGCGAGCAGCAGGCCGCCGGCCGAGACCTTCAGGAAATCACGTCTGGTTTGCATGCGTCCTCCAACATGTATTGCCTGCCCGCGTTCAAAACAGTACGCCGGCCTGGCCGCGCGGGTCGTTGGCGCTGGTAATGCGCCCCGTTTTCTTGTCGAAATACACCGCCTGCATGTTACCCCATTTGCGCCGCCCCTCTTCCACCGTATGTCCCTTGGTCCTGAGGGCCCCGATCCACTGCTGCGAAAATCCGCCCGGCTCGATCTCGATGCGGTCGGGCAGATACTGATGGTGATAGCGCGGCGCGCCGACCATGCGCTGCAGGTCGAAGACCGGCTGGTCCACGTAGGCGAGGATTCCCTCCAGCACCATCGAGATGATGCGCGAGCCCCCTGGCGTGCCGAGCACCAGCACGCCACGCTCGTCCTCGACGAACGTGGGCGACATCGACGACAAGGGTCGCTTGCCCGCCTCGACGGCGTTGGCCTCGTTGCCGACCAGCCGGTAAATATTCGGCACGGATGGCGCCAGAGAAAAATCGTTCATGTGGTTGTTCAGGAGCACCCCGGTGTCGCCGGCGACGAAACCCGATCCGAACGGCGCATTCACCGAAAGCGTTGCGGCAACGCGATTGCCCTCGGAGTCGATTACCGAAAAATGCGTGGTGTCCTTGCCCTCTGCGGCCGCATCCGCGATTTCGGCGAGCGCACCGCTCGGCGTGGCGCGATCGGGATCGATGGATGCTGCGCGTTGTCTTGCGTATTCGCGCGAAGCAAGCCTCTCCACCGGTACGGGGACGAAGTCGGGGTCTCCCATGTAGCGGGCGCGGTCGTGGTAGCCACGCCGTAACGCCTCCACCGCGTAGTGCACGCGCTCGGTCTCGGAAAACGTCGCCAGCGCCACCGGCTCGAGGATGAACAGGCTCTGCGCCAGCACCAGCCCGCCCGAAGACGGCAGCGGCGCGGACGTGATGGTCGCGCCGCGGTAGCGGAACTTGACCGGCGGGCGTTCCACCACGCGATAGCTCTCCAGGTCGGACAGTTCCCATAGCCCGCCGCCAGCGCGCACTGCCTCCACCAGCCGGCGGGCGAAGTCGCCGCGATAGAAGCCCTGGCGGCCCTGCCCGGCAAGCATGCGCAGCGTGCGCGCCAGTTGCGGCTGCTTCACCGCGAAGCCGGCACCGACCGCCTTGCCGTCGTCGAGAAATATGCGCGCTGCGTTGACGTCCGCTTTGAGCAGCGCCTCGCGATAACCCGTGGCCCAGACGTAGCGCGCGTCGGCGGGAAAACCCTGCTCGGCGAGCCGGATCGCCGGCTGCAACGCGCGCGCCAGCGGCAGCCTGCCGTAGTGGCCGGCGACCCAGTCGAGCGCCGCCGGCATGCCGGGGATGCCCGCGGCGGTCGGGCCTTCGAGCGAAGCCTTCTGTCTCGGCCGGCCGTTTTCGTCGAGGAAGAACTCGCGGGTGGCCTTGGCCGGCGCGGTTTCGCGCGCATCGACGAACACCTCGAAAGCGTCGGCGCCACGATGCAGCAGAAAGAATCCGCCGCCGCCGATCCCCGACGCAAACGGCTCGACCACCGCCAGCGCAGCGGCCACAGCCACCGCCGCGTCGAACGCGTTGCCGCCGGATTTCAGGATGTCGCAGCCAGCCCGGGTGGCGAGCGCATGTGCAGAGGCGATGCCGCATTCCTGCGCCGACGCGGGACCTTGCACCAACCCCGCCAACAGTGCGACGACAAACGCGAACCGCAGTACCGCTCCGGAACAGAAACGTTTCATACGGGCTTTGTAAGAGAAGGACGATATTTCACTACATTGTAAAATGCGCGCCGCGACCGGGGCGTGCGTGCACGCACGGCAAGAGTAACGGCCACTTGGCGGGAAACCCGATCAGGTCTTTGATCTTTATCCCGGCACGCCAATTCTCACGTCGTCACCTCTTCGATGAAAGGCAGGAACGGATATGTCTCGGCAATGCCGCGAAACTTCCTCAGAAAATCGCCGCGCATCGGCTGCAATCCGTTGTCACCCTGGAACTTGGCGGTGAACGCGCCGGGGAATTCGCGGCGCATCATCGAGCTCACCTCCCGGATGTGCGCGTCCGTATCTACGTCGATGAAGCGCCGGGAATCCTTGTGCGCCGGGTCGTAGTAGATTTCCGATTGCGCGTCGTTACGCGGAACCGTTACCACCGGCGTGTCGCTCCATCTGAGCCGGGCGACCAGCTGCAATTCACCCTTGCGTCCCTGCGGGGTGCGGAAAGCCCAGATGTAGTCCGGGTAATCGGCGCGCATCTCCCCCATTTTCTTGCGGTCGGAGACCAACCACCCGATGTGGCCTTCCTTCATGTCTTCATCGAATTTCTTCCAGTAATAGAACACGTCCATCCGCTCCTCCTTTCGTTCTCCCGGCATGATGCGCAGGGATCACCCTTCGTCCCTTGTCCGGAGCCGCAACGACTGACCGCGACACGATCGTTACGGTTCCGGTCCGTTTCCCGTTTTCCTTTGCGTACCTTTGCGTACCTCTGCGTTTCACGCGTTTGCGCCGTTGCAGTTCAAGCAGGTTTTTTGACGCGGAACCAGGCGGCGTACAGCGCGGGCACGAACAGCAGCGTGAGGATAGTGGCGGAAATCAGGCCGCCCATGATCGCGACCGCCATCGGCCCCCAGAAATTCGACCGCGACAGCGGGATCATCGCCAGCGCGGCGGCCAGCGCGGTCAGCACGATCGGCCTGAAGCGCCGCACCGTGGCCTCGACGATCGCCTCCCATTGCGAATGGCCGGCCTTGATGTCCTGCTCGATCTGGTCAACCAGGATCACCGAGTTGCGCATGATCATGCCGAACAGCGCGATCACGCCCAGGTTGGCGACGAAGCCGAAGGGCACGTTCCACGTCAGCAGGATGAAGGCCACGCCGATCAGGCCAAGCGGGGAAGTCAGCAGCACCATGACCGTTTTCGAAAAGCTCTGCAACTGGATCATCAGCAGCGTGAGCACGACGATCAGCATCATCGGCATGACCGCGATAATCGAATTCTCGCCCTTGGCGCTTTCCTCGATCGCCCCGCCCATGTCGATGCGATAGTGCTGAGGCAGCGTCGCACGCAACCGGTCCAGTTTCGGTTCGAGCTGCATCGAAACCACGGGAGCCTGCACGTCGCCGCGGATGTCGGCGCGCACCGTGACGTTGGGCTGGCGGTTGCGCCGCCAGATGATTCCCTCTTCGAAGTCATAGGCGATCTCGGCGATCTGTGTCAGCGGGATCCACTTGCCGGACTGCGTCGGAACGTTGATTTCGCCGAGCTTGCCCGGGTCCAGCCGTTCCGCGGTTTCCGCGCGCGCCAGTACTTCGATCAGTTCGTCCTTCTCCCGGTACTGCGTGATGCTGAACCCGGTGAGAATTGAATTGAGCACGGTGGAGAGGCCCTGCGAGCTGACTCCGATCACGCGCGCCTTGTTCTGGTCGATCCGCAGCCGGATGGTCTTGACCTGCTCGTTCCAGTCAAGGTGCACGTTCTGCGTATTCGGATGCGCGCGCACCGCTTCTGCCACGTCGAGTGCAATCCTGCGCACCGCGGGGATGTCGTTGCCGACCACGCGGAACTGCACCGGATAGCCCACCGGGGGCCCGTTCTCGAGACTGTTGACGCGGCCGCGTAGCAGCGAGAAATCCGTCTCGAGGATGCGGTTGAGCTTCTCGACCATGATTTCACGCGCCTTGTTGTCCCTGGTGACAATTACGAACTGGGCGAAATTTGGATGCCCGAGTTGCTGGTCCAGCGGCAGGTAGAAGCGCGGGCTGCCGTTGCCGATGTAGGCGACGTAGTTCTCGACGTTCGTATCGCCTTTGAGTTTGTCCTCGAAGCGCCTGACCTGCACCTCGGTGGCCTGGAAGGACGCACCCTGCGGCAGCCACAGATCCACGATCAATTCCGGCCGGTTGGAAGACGGGAAAAACTGCTGCTGCACGAAGCGGAATCCGAACATGGACAGTGCGAATACTGCGACGGTTACAAGGATGACGGTCTTGCGCCAGGCAACGCACCAGTTCACCAGCGCGCGGAAACGCCGGTAGAACGGGCGGCCATAGACGTCGGCGTCATGCGCAGCCGGCAATCCGGGCGCCGGAACCAGCCGTGGCAGGGCACGATGCAAAGGCCCGACAACGAATTTCTGGAACAACGAAGGCTGCGCGGCGGCATGCGCCATGTCCGGGAGCAGCTTGTAGCCGAGGTAGGGAATGAACAGCACCGCCACCACCCAAGACACCAGCAGCGCGATGGTCACCACCGCAAAAATCGAAAAGGTGTACTCGCCGGCGGAAGATTTGGCGAAACCCACCGGCATGAAGGCGGCGGCGGTGATCAAGGTGCCGGTCAGCATCGGAAATGCCGTCGATGTGTAGGCAAAACTCGCCGCTTTCACCCGATCCAGGCCCTGCTCCATCTTGGTTGCCATCATCTCCACTGAAATGATGGCGTCATCCACCAGCAGTCCGAGCGAGATGATCAGCGCACCCAGAGAAATCCGCTGCAGGTCGATGCCGTAGAGCTTCATCATCAGAAAGGTGACGGCCAGCACCAGCGGGATGGACAGCGCTACCACCATTCCGGTGCGAAATCCCAGGCTGAAGAAACTGACCGCGAGAACGATCACCACAGCCTCGAACAGGGTCTTCATGAACTCGTCCACCGAGCGCCTCACGACCTGCGGCTGGTTCGAATACTGGTGGACTTCGATGCCGACCGGCAGCTCGCGCTTGATGCGCTCGAAGGCGGCGTCGAGGTCCTTGCCGAGATCCAGGATGTCGCCACCCTTGGCCATGGACACCGCTAGTGCGATGGCGTCCTGCCCCATGTAGCGCACTTTCTGCGAGGGCGGATCGACGTAACCGCGATAAATGTGGGCAATGTCGCCGAGGCGGAACAGCCGGCCGCCGGCCTGGATGCCGATTTCGCGGATGCTTTCCACGGAGTCGAAGCTACCGGAGATGCGCAGGTACATCCGGTCGGACCGGGTGTCGATCGAGCCCGCCGGCGTCATGGCGTTTTGGGCCCGCAGTACCTCGAATATCGACAATGGATCGATGCCGAGCGTCGCCAGTTTCCGGTGGGAGACTTCAACAAAGATCTTTTGATGCTGGTCGCCGATGATCTCGGCCTTGGCGACGTTCGGAACCCGCAGAATTTCCTTGCGTACCTCCTCGATGTAGTCCTTCATTTCCGCGTAGGCGTAGCCGTCGCCGGTGAATGCGTAGATGTTGCCGAATACGTCGCCGAATTCGTCATTGAAGAAAGGCCCGATCACCCCGTTCGGAAGCATATGGCGCATGTCGCCGATTTTCTTGCGCACCAGGTACCAGGCGCGCGGGACCTCCTTTGGCACGGTCGCATCCTTGAGGGTAACGAAGATGATGGTCTCACCGGCCTTGGTGTACGAGCGCACGTTGTCCAGAAACGGCGTCTCCTGCAGCTTCTTTTCCAGGCGCTCGGTGACCTGCTCCTCCATTTCCCGCGGCGAGGCCCCGGGCCAAATCGCCCGCACCACCATGAGCTTGAAGGTAAAATCCGGGTCTTCGGCCTGGCCCAGCCTGAAATAGGAAAAGACCCCGGCCGCGAACAGGGCCAGCATGAAAAAGAGCACCAGTGACTGGTGCTCCAAGGCCCATTCCGAGAGGTTGAATCCCCTCATCGCGCAGCCTTCTCGGCCTGCGTTGGCGTTCCGCCGTCTCCGGCAATGCGGACTTTCTCACCGGCAAAGAGTTTGTGTACGCCGGCGCGCACCACGATGTCTAACGGCTTCAGGCCGGAGAGGATGGCGACCTTGTCTTCCGCATACTCGCCGACTTCGACCGGTACCAGCTTCACCTGGCTGGTGGCGGGGTCCACTACCCACACCGCCGGCTTGCCGTCATCCTGAAACAGCGCGGTGGCCGGCAGCAGCATCGTCGCGCCGCGCTGGATTCCCTTCAGATAGACATTCGCGGTCATGCCCAGACTCACGCCCGCGTCGGCGTCAAGAATGGAAATCTTGGCGGCGTAAGTGCGGGTGACCGGATCGGCCGACGGACTCACCTCGCGAACCTTGCCGGGATAGGTTTTCGAGGGGTCTGCCCACAGGGTGACGGTGATCTCCCTCGCCACATTCAGATCGGCGAGCCGGTTCTCCGGAATGCTGATGACCACTTCCTTCTCGTCGGTGCGCGCCAGCTTCATGACTGTCTGGCCGGCGGCCACTACCTGGCCCACTTCCGCCACGATCGCGGTGACGACACCTCCATGGTCGGCGACCAGTTCGGTGTAGCCCGCCTGGTTCCTGCTGACAGAGAGCTGCGCCTGTGCCTGCTCGAGCCTGGCCTTGGCAACGTTGAAGGCATTCAGTCGGCGTTCGTACTCGGCCTGGCTGATGAAATTCTTCTTCAGCAGATCGGTATAGCGTTCGAGTTCGGCCTTGGTCTGCTCGAATTCCGACTTGGCGGCTTCGAGCTGGGACTGTGCACTCCGGGTATTGAGCCGCTGGTCTTCGGGGTCGAGCCGGGCGAGCACGGCACCGGCACGTACCGAACTGCCGACTTCGACATTGCGCGCCACGATCTTGCCAGCAACGCGGAAGCTCAGGTTGGTCTCGTACCGCGCCCGCACCTCGCCGGAGTAGGCGACGTCCCCATCAGCCGCATCCACATTGACGCGCACGACATTGACCAGCCGCGGCTGCGGCGCACTCTCCTGCTTCTTGTCACAGGCGGCGGTAATCGCGATCAGGGCGCCCAGCAATACGGCGCGGGCCGCGGTTGCGTGCGGCGGACGGGCGCCGGCTGCGCGATTCATTCTTGCACCGGAGGAAGGTTGGACTTGAGGACCATGACTTAGCAGCCGGCCTTTCCTGTGGCGTCAGAGCACCACGGTGACCGCCTGTCCCGGTTTGAGCAGCGCCGCCTGCGCAGGATTCGGCCGGGCCTCGACCATGTAGCGCAGCGCTTCCAGGCCTTCGGTTTGCGATTCCGGCTGCGCAAACGGCGAAATATGCGTCACGGTGGCCCGGACCGGCGTGCCGCAACGCTCGCATATGATCGTCACGCTGCGGCCGCTCTGCAGATGCGTTGCCACCGCCAGCGGCACCGCAAAGCGCACCGTTATCCTGTCGACCGGCAGGATCGCAATCACCGGCGCCCCCGCCCGAACCCAGTCGCCCTGCGCGTACAGCGTTTCGATGACCACGGCATCCGCGGGCGCGTTCGCCGATTTTTGCGCCAGCTTCACTTGCGTCTGCGCCACCTGCGTCTTGAGCATTTCGATTTCAGCCGCATCCCGTGCCGGACCGCGGCGGTGCGTCTGGAGTTCCGCCAGTCGTTTCTTCACCGCATTGTACGCGGCGACTTCGCTTTCATCGGCCAGCGAGAACAGAGTCGTACCCTCGGTCACCTTGGCGCCGGGCTTGGCCGCCAGCTTGGACAGATTGCCCGAATACGGCGCGGCCAGGCGGATGGTTTCCCCTTGCGCGTACCCCTGGAAACTGCGCACGTCTTCATGCTGGCACGCAGCGACGAGCGCCGTAATCGCCACCACGACGCCGCCGCGCAACAACCCGATACGCGAAGAGAATGCGCGGCTCACCTGGCGCCGTCCTTGAGCAGCGCGTTGATGTCGGCGAGGTCGGCCTCGGCGAGCTTGCCCACCGCGGCCTTGAGCCGCAGCTGGTTCAACACGGTGTTGTAGAGCGCCTGCGCCAGGTCGC
>JBOIFZ010000314.1:0-16765 GCA_050741735.1 Burkholderiales bacterium | reverse complement strand
TCTCGCGCAGAATCCGCGCAATGCTGTCGCGTTTGTACGCAGTGTAGCCGAAGGACCACGGGCGACGGCCCCTGAGGCGATACGCCGGAGGTCCAAGCGCTGCATAGGCCGCTTTGAGGTAACGTCTCATGGTCAGTTGCTGTTCCTTGTCCCGATTGCCCGATGGACCCTTCTCAGAAGCGTACCCGCCAGGTAGCGCAGGTTGTGGCTGCGTTTCGGCAAACCCGCCAGGACCCGCCTCCATTCCGGGTACAGCTCGACCCGCTCCGGAAAGGACGAAACCTGGAAGTCGGGCAACCCGGTCGCCTGGCCGAAGTCGCCGGCTCCGCAATGCGTGCCGCTGCCGTCGAATCCTGTGTTCTGCACCAGCGTTTTCGCGGGGTAGAGCGTGAGGCCGTTGCGCATGAAGACGCTGAGATACCAGCGTATCGCCCAGGAGTCCACTTCGCCCCGCTGCTGCCGCCGCAGCATGCCGTAATAGTCGTAGGCGCCGTGAAGATTGAACGCGTCCTTAAGCCGGCGGTCGCCGGACAATGCGCCGAGTCCCCGCATGAGCGGGTCGAATGTCTTCCACGCCCTGGCCCACGTTCCCCATCCCCAGGAGGTCGTAAACGGAAGAAAGAAGCTGTCGGTCGCGGCCCCCATGTCCACCGGAAACATGTAGCCGGAAACCTGCATCACTTCGGCTTCGTCGCAGTAGCGGTCCAGCGCAGCGTTCATGTAGCCCAGAAAACGCGGGGAGACGAGCAGGTCGTCCTCGACGACGATGACCATTCCGGACGCATCGCACAAGCGCGTCACGCCGTCGATGACCGAAGCGGCGAGGCCGAAATTGCGCTCGCGCTCGTACACCTTCACGGCGCCGAATCCGTCGATCGTGCGCAGATAGGCCCGGACTTCGCGAACTCGCAGCGCCGCCTCCTGTGTCTTCGGTCCATCGCTGAAAACATGCAGCTCGGACGATGCTGCGAGCGGATTCGCGCGCAAGGCGGCGACTGTCTGCCGGGTATGCGCGGGACGGTTGTAGGTAAAGAGTGCAATAGCGGCGAGCGGACTCATTGCTTAGGCTTGATAGCGTCGACAATGATTGAGGTATAACGAAGCTCCCCATCCTGATTCCGAGGATCGAAGCGCATTGATCGACGAATCATTCCTTCATCCGGGGCCCACTCAATTGAATGAAACCTTCCTTGCTCATCGAAGTACTCTAAAGCAGTCGTCTCGAAGCCGGCCGCCTCAAATAGCCGTCGAAGCGTCAGCCATTTATAAAGGACCTTGTGGTCATCAGCGCCAGGCCCGCTTCCACCTGGCTTTACAGCGTCAATATATTCCGATTTCGGGTGAAGCCCGTCCGGTACCGCGACACGCAGCCGGCCTCCGGGACGCATATAACGGAAGCACATCCGAGCCGCCCTCAATGCCTCCTCCTCGCCGAGATGTTCCCAAACGTGTTCTGCGACAATTGCTTCTATTGAGCAAGGTCTAAAGTAAAAACGCCAGTCTCGATCGACCAAAATATTCAATTGATCAATATCGGTGAGAAGCCAGCCCTTTACCGGGATCCCTCCTGCACCCAAAACTATTCTTAAAGGATCAGAAACGGTGGTCATGATTTTTAGGTGGAAACTTTTGGAAAGTCGTCTCGCGCGATGCTTCGCGGCACGACTCAACTTAAGAATCCATCCTAGTTCATTAACATGATCAGCCTTGTTCAAACCAGACACCGGTGTGGTAAATGAAAAAATGCGCCGTTAATTGTTGCGTTGGTATCGCCAGATACCATTGAGCTGCAGCGAGTGTTGCGTCGCCTTTGGCAAATGGCCATGGGGTACGCAGTCAATTGCCAACCGACCGCTGAAGTACTCCTTGTCGAAGAAGCTGTCTTATTGCCCTCCACCAAATTCGCAACAAGTTCGGAATAACCCATCGAGCGGGCACGGCACAAACCACAAATGCTGACATGAATATTGGATTGTGGATGCAGTTAATGGAAAATAACCTTCTAACGTATTCCCAGCCAATTTCTGCCCCCAGATCCCTATCCCCTGTTGAACCGAAATCTGCCTCCAGCCATACCAGATTCGTCGTGTAACAGGCCAGACCCCGTCGCGTGGCACGAATCGTATATTCGTAATCGGACCAATAGTGCGGCAAAAAACTTGGGTGGAAGTTGCTGATCTTCGTGACATCACCCCATTTAATAAACAAGCCACGGGTGGACAAACAATTTACTTCAGCCGCGGACGACGCAATAGTGAAGTTCATTCTTCTGAGATCCGCATGCACGCCGCTTTCACGCACTTCGCCGCTGCGCGGGTCACGCAGCCGGGACAGAAGCATCGACCCCGGATTTACGCGCAGGACGTCGAGCGCGCTGCGCAGGTAAACGCGGTCGAACAGGACATCGTCGTTGATGAACAGCACTACATCGCCGGTCACCGGCTGCGCAGCTTTCAGCCAGTTCAGGCCCTGTTGCAGGCTTCCCGCCCACCACCAACCGCCGTTGCCACGGATCACCGTCGCGCCCGGAATGCCTTCTCGCACCATCTCCGCCGTTCCGTCGGTGGAGCCATCATCAACGAGGATCAGGTGATAGGGCGCATAGGTCTGTCGTTTCAGACATTCGACAAACTTTCGCGTGACTTCCCGCCTGTTGTGAACGGGCAATACGATGAAGACTTTCTCCATCAATCCTTTTCCAGGAAGAACAAACGCGAATCCCCGATGCGCGCAGCATCGAACAGCCTTGTCACCAGATGGTTTATTCTCAGTCGATTCAGGAGGGAAAGACCCTTCAGCACCGCGCGCCGGCTTCGTCTCACGGATCCCTTTTTGGCCCAAAAGGGCGAAGGCTCCCCCGGCTTCGGGAAAGTGACAAGGTGAGCCCATTGATAACTCAACCATTCCGAACTGGTGATGGTACGAGACCGAATCACGGTCAGTCCCGCGCGCTGCGCAGCAATAGCCATCGATCGCATTGAAAAACAATGGAGGTGATAAGGCGCGTGCCAGTTGATCCAATAACGCCCGAAGACGCGCGCGCCCCAGCCATTTGCATTGGGCGTACCAATGATCACCATCCCACGGGACTTCAAAACTGTGGCGACGCCGCGTAGGGCGGAAAGCGGGTCTGCCATGTGTTCTATGACCTGATCCAAGGTCACGTAGTCGAAGAAGTCGGGCTGGTAAGCGGAGGGATCAAACAACCCGACCCGGACGTTGTAGCCGAACTTCTCCGCGACGCGCAGGATATTGCTATCGGCCTCCACACCGTATGCGTCGCAGCCGCGGGCCTTATGATAGCCCAGCGATTCGCCGAAGCCGCACCCGATGTCCAGAACTCGCGAATTTCGTGCAACCCATCTGAACGCCCTGGCGCCGTCGCCTCTCAACCAGGCGCTGAATCCTCCGGACTCGGCGGCAGGCGCGTGGCTCTCCACATCCATTTGCGATCGCGGGTAGTAGCGAGTGTACAACTGAGCAAACTCGGCTGACGTGAAGTTCGCTCCGTTAAGGGCAATGTGGCCGCAGTTCGCGCACTTCTGATGGATGAATGTGCCGGGGAATCCGTAGCGATCGTCATACACCCATCGTACAACGCTCGTATTGGCGCTCCCGCATATTGGACAGTTGGTGATGGGCCGGGTCACAGCAGTACCGTGGAGGTAACACGATCGTCGATCACATCGGCATGTGCGGCCCGACCCGTCGACCCGTCCTCCGAGTCCGGCCGAGGCAGATAGCGATAGTGTGGCGTTCCGAGGAATCCTCGTCTGATCGCGAGCCTCAGGGCTCTGGGCAGCTTCGTCGACTTCAGACACCGCGCAATCAAGCGCTGTTTGCCGAGACCTGGAATGCGGTCCCTGCCGGCCGCTTCGCGCCAGTAGCCCTCCATGTCGGTACTGAGTTGGGCCGCGCGTCGCCGAAAACAACTGAGGTAACACGGCAAGGAATAAAGCGGTTCGAAGCGCGCAAACTCGCGCCAGAGAAAATAGTCCCCGGAGAGCCTGAGGCTTGAGTCACAACCGCCGACCCGGTCCCAAAGCGACGATTTCCAGAATACGCTGTCCTGCTGTATGAAAGCGAACAGCGGGCCGTAAAACCCCGCCTCGATCCAACGCCGATCGTACAGGTTACACATGCCGGGTTGGGGAATCTCCGAGTTCTCATCGATGTACGAGGTAACGCCTTTGAGCCACGCAACCCCGGGATTTTCGAGCAACGCCTGCGAAACGGCGGCAAAAGCTCCCGGCAGATATATGTCATCCGAGTTGATCCAGGCCATGACGTCGCCGCTGGAACGCGCGAAACCACGATTGATCGCCTCGTACATGCCGTCGTCGCGCTCCGATACGAACTCCATGGACACCTTCCTGGATTGCGTGCGCGCTTCTCGCTGTTTCAGCAGCGACTGATAGCGGGCTGCGATTTCGGCTGTGCGATCCGTAGACCGGTTGTCGACGATGACGTAGTGGATCTCGAAGTCGCCCTTCTGAGAGATCACGCTTTCGATGGTCTGCGCCAGAAACCGTTCGCTGTTGTTGGTCGCAGTAACGATGCTAAATCGCACGGCGTTTCGCAGCTTCGATGTTAAGGCTGACCGGATAGTCCACTTCGGCGATCCGCTTCGTATAAGACGCGAAATCGGTCAGATCGGACAAATGATCGCTGTGAGGAGACCAGATCCGGCAATTCTCGAACCCGACACTCGTCATCAGTTGCTCGAGTCCGGTCCGATTGAAAATCGCCATGTGAACGTTATAGGGACTATCGTGGCCGCCGTATAGCTGTCCAATAACGGAGCTCGAGTTCCGGCCGTCCGCCTCATAGATCTCGATCAGACGGTCCAGGTCGGGGACCGAAACGCGCAGCACGCCCCCAGGTTTCAGAACGCGATACCACTCCGCCAGGACTTCGTGAGTCTTGAGATAACTGATGTGTTCCAGGCAGTGGCTCGCGTACAGAAAGTCGACCGTATCGTCACGAAACATGGGCAATCTCGCAATGCTCCCGACGAAATGCACATGCGGCAGCGGATTCGCATCCACGTTGATGAATGCCGGGTGGTTGATTGGACCACACCCGAGATGGACGAAACGCTCTCCCCCCGGGTGTCGAGGCAGCGGCGGGCGCGCAACCAGGCGCACGGCCTTTCCCCAGGTGATACCCGCGTGCATTGACGCCGCGGCCCCCAACGATCGCCAGGATCGGTACATGTGCCGCGCAAAGCGCCGCGTCGGCGGCGGAAGCCGGTGAAATAGATCGCGGAGAGGACTAGCCACGCGGGCGTCCTACGCCGAGCGCAGACACGGTGCACCCCGGCTCGTCTTCATGAGACAACCCCATTCTTCAAAATCCACGCCTGCGTTTCGTCACGACAGCGGCCGGTCAGCGAGAATGATGTTTGCGGATCGGTCAAAATTGCAGCACTCCCGCAGGAACCGCTCCAAAGAGTCGATCTCGGAAAAATCGGTTTCCCGATAGATGCGGAAACCCTTGTCGCGGATCTCGGAAAAGAAGTCCCAACCGAAGACCCCCGCCTGGAAATAGTGCAGGTGGCTGATCTCCATCAGGATGATCGGCGAGTACTTGCCGAGCACTGCCCACGCCCCGCGCAGGACGAACGGCTCATGCCCGTCCACGTCTATCTTTACGAAGTCGAGCCGCTGCAGCCCGAGAGACTCCGCCACATCGTCCAGCCGCGAGATCGTGATGGTTTCCTGGAACAGGACGCGGTCGAATCCTGCAGGAGAGTGCATCGTTGCCGACGACGGCCCGATGTCTATGCGTACCGTATCTGCCCGATCGGAAAAGCCGTAGTCCAGAATCCGCACGTTTGTGAGACCGTTCTCAACGATGTTGCGCTCAAGGATGTTTCTGTAGTGCAGGGTCGGCTCGGCCGCGATTACCCGCCCTCCGGCGCCCACCAGTTTCCCAAACCTCACGGTGTAGTAACCGATGTTGGCACCGACATCCAGCACCAAATCACCCTTGCGAACCAATCGATGGACTGCGGAGATTGATTCCGGCTCGAAACTCCCGGTCCCGATGATCTGCCGGTCCAGGTACCCGGTGCCGTTCAACCACAACAGATCACCGCACTGCGTTGCATACAAATCCCGGCTGTCGCCACGACGTATCAGTCTCGCAGGTGTGCGCGTCATCTGCGCGGCGAGCACCAGAAGTTTGTCGCCGAGCCGGCGCAAGAATGCCCCGATGAGCCAGCGTGCACGTTTCATGGGCTAAGGCGTTCTCGTCACCCGCCACTGCAAAGGCATACAGAGTTTCCCGCGAACTGGATCACCCGGGTAGGCACGGTTGTATTCGCTCGTATGCTCCACTTGCAAGGGAATCCTTACCCCGTCTTCCGGAATCGTGTAGCGCTTGCGGTAGATTCCAGCCTTTACGCCGATGGTGAACATGCCGGGCGCAAGCAGTGACTCGGGAATCGTCAGTTCCGAGACGTACTGACCGGCGCGCATTTCGGGGATGGTTTCAGCTCTGTCGTCGTGAAATGTTCGGAACAACAAATCCCCGAATTCATCGAAAACGTCGACAAACACTCTCAGACCGGAAAGATCTTCCGTCAGACGATACGCAATCCGGATCTGAATGGGCGTGCCGTTCAGTATTGGTCCGCTTACAGTCGTGCCGCCTTGCAGGATCTCGACATTTTCCAGGCGAAACGAAGGGTCTTCCGGAAATTGGAGAATCTGATCCCGAACCACCGTCTGCTGAAACAGTTCCTGCTGCGCCGTGAGATAGCGGTGACACACCTCGTCGGATGAGCCGATCGCTGCGATGCGTCCGGCGTCGAGCAGGATGGCATTGTTGCAGAGCCGGCGTATGGCGTTCATATTGTGACTGACGAACAGGATAGTCCGGCCCTCGCGGGTCGCCGATTCCATTTTTCCCATGCACTTGCGCTGAAATTCAGAATCGCCGACGGCAAGAACCTCGTCGACAATCAGTATTTCCGGTTCCAGATGCGCCGCCACCGCGAACGCCAGGCGAACGTACATCCCGGACGAATAGCGCTTCACCGCCGTATCCAGAAATTTCTCCACCTCGGAGAATGAGACGATCTCGTCAAACTTTGCCTGAATTTCCTGGCGCTTCATTCCCAGAATGGAACCATTGAGAAAGATGTTTTCCCGTCCGGTCAATTCGGGATGGAATCCTGTACCCACTTCCAGCAAGCTCGCAACCCTGCCTTGCAATTCAATCCGCCCTTCCGTGGGCTCGGTAATCCGGCTCAACATCTTGAGCAGAGTAGACTTTCCTGCACCGTTTCTGCCGATAATGCCGACGCGATCAGCTTTGTGGACTTCGAAGGACACGTCTCGGACAGCCCAGAAATCCTCCTTCGCCGCAAGCGTCGTTGAGAACCGGTCGTCTGCGCGCTGAAAGGCGCCCCTGATCTTCTCCGCAAATTCGTCGCGTAGAGTCCGATATCGCTGCGGGGCCCGGTGGCTGATAACGTACCGTTTACCCAAGCCTTCGACGGAAATGGCTGGCTTCACGAGCGCCTCAAATTACGTCGGCCAGGGAACGTTCGACCCCGCGAAAATAAACCACCCCTGACCCAAGGATGACAAAGGAAATTGCCGTTCCGAGTGCAAGCGCTGTGGTATCGAGACGGTAATTGTCGAGCAGGCACCAGCGAAACCCCTCGATGATTCCCACCATCGGATTGAGGGAATACACCAGGCGCCAGGCTTCCGGCACCACCGCACTGCTGAACCCGACCGGCGACAAAAACAATCCGACCTGCATCACGAAGGGGACAACGTAGCGAAAATCCCTGTATCGCACGTTCAACGCCGCCAACCACAGCGTGAGGCCTACCGTAACCACCAGGAGCAATGCGAGAAATGCCGGGAGAACGATCACTCTCGGTGAAGGAACCACGGGATACCAAACCATCAAAGCGACCAGCAGCAGCATCGAGATGAGGAAATCGACCAAGCTCACCGCCACCGCGCTGATCGGCACGATCAGCCTCGGGAAATATACCTTGGAAACAATGTTCGCATTGTGGATAAGGCTATTGCTGCCCTCGATAACGGCGGTGGCGAAGAAGTACCACGGCAACATTGCGGCAAAGACCAGAACGGGATAGGGCGCGCCCTCAGACGGCAGCTTGGCAATACGGCCGAACACTGCGGCAAATACCGCCATGGTAAGGACCGGTCTGATTACGCTCCATGCGATCCCGATCGCCGTTTGCTTGTATCTGACCAGAATGTCGCGCCACGCGAGGAACAGGAAAAGCTCACGGTAGGCCCACAAGTCGCGCCAGTAATGGCGTTCCGTGCGGCCCGCCTCAATTACAAGCAAGGGTAGGTCTTTGCGCACTTGGGCCTTGTCCCGACGGGTGTTCTCGCTGCATCACAGGGTTCAGAACAGTTCCTCCGGGATCTCGGAAATTGCTTCGACCACGTCACGTTGCGCGGCGCGTCAGCCATGCGCCCTCAAGGTGCGATCCTTGAGGCCCCGTTCCCACTGGTAGGCCGTCCTGCATATCAGGTCCAGGTCGTCGTGCTGCGGCTTCCAGCCCAGCACGCTCCTGATTCTCGATGATTCGGCGACCAGCTCGGGCGAATCGCCGGGGCGGCGCGGTCCATCCTGGACGGGAAACTTGACCCCCGCCGCCTTCTGCACGGCATGCAACACCTCGCGCACGCTGAAGCCGCGACCGTAGCCGCAGTTGAACGTGTCCGACGCCCCGCCTCCGTCCAGGTAAGCGAGCGCGTCGAGATGCGCGCGTGCCAGGTCTTCCACGTGAATGTAGTCGCGTATGCAGGTGCCATCCGGCGTCGGATAGTCGGTGCCGAACACGGTAATCTTGTCGCGCACCCCGCATGCCGCTTCGCAGGCTACTTTGATAAGGTGTGTCGCGGCGGGCGTGGCCTGTCCGAGGGTGCCGTCGAGGCTGGCGCCCGCCACATTGAAGTAGCGCAAGGCCGCGTAGCGAAAACCCGCGCCTTTCACCGCGCCCCGCTGCTCGAAGCTGGCAACCACGTCCCGGAGCATCCATTCGATTATGAGCTTGGTGGTGCCGTAGGGATTGATCGGCCGCAGCGGCGCCGACTCGGGAACCGGCTGCCGGTCGGGAATTCCGTAAACCGCAGCCGATGAGGAAAAGACGAATTTCTCCACCCCTTTGTGGACGCAAACCTCGATCAGGTTCCGGGAAGCGGCGACATTATTCCGGTAGTACTTGAGAGGATTGCTCACCGACTCGGGAACGACGATGCTGCCGGCGAAATGAACCACGGCGCCAACCGCATGCTGCCCGATCAGCACCCCGACCAGCGCCTGGTCGCCGGCGTCACCGGCCACCACAACCGCTTCCGGCGGCACGGCCCAGCGCTGTCCGGTGGAAAAATCATCCAGCACTACGACCCTTTGGCCCTCGCCAATCAGCCGCCGGACGGTGTGGGAGCCGATGTAGCCGGCGCCGCCGGTCACCAGCACGGCGTCACCCATAGTCACACCGTCGCCACGGCATACCGGCTCTTGAGAAAGTCGGCATAGGCGAGCTTCAGGCCGTCTTCGAGCCGAGTCCTGCATCTCCAACCCAGACCCGCCAGCAGTGAAACATCCATCAGCTTGCGTGGCGTACCGTCGGGTTTGGACGCGTCGAACACGAGCCTGCCGTCGAAACCGACCACTCTGGCAATGATCTGCGCGAGTTCACGGATGCTGAGATCCTCGCCCGAGCCGATGTTGACAAGCGGCGGACGGGACCGGCTTTCGCACAGGCTCCGGTAGCCTTCCTCGGGCATGCCGAGGAGATAGAGGCAGGCATCTGCCGCATCTTCCGAGTACAGGAACTCGCGCTTCGGCGAACCCGTCCCCCACACGACGACTTCGCCGGTGCCTTTTGTCCGGGCTTCGTGCATCTTGCGAATCAGCGCGGGAATGACGTGTGATTTCTCCAGATCATAGTTGTCTCCCAGCCCGTACAGGTTGGTCGGCATGGCGGCGAGGTAACGGCAGCCGTACTCGCGGTTGTAGCTCCAGCACATCTCCACGCCGGCGATTTTGGCGATCGCGTATGCACGATTGGTTGCCTCCAGCGGCCCGGTGAGCAGATATTCCTCCTTGATCGGTTGAGGACAATCGCGCGGGTAGATGCAGGACGAACCCAGGAACAGCAGGCGTTTGACCCCGTTGCGCCAGGCTTCGTGAATCACGCTGTTCTGGATCTCGAGGTTCTCGCGGAGGAACTCCGCCGGATAGGTGTCGTTGGCGACGATCCCGCCGACCCTGGCCGCGGCCAGAACTACGTGATCGGGCCGCTCGCGCTCGAAAAACTCGCGCACCGCCGCTTGTTCCGTGAGCTCGAGTTCGGCGTGGGTGCGGGTGAGGAGATCGCGATATCCCGCGGCCTGCAGACGCCGCATGATCGCCGAGCCAACCAGACCCCGATGGCCCGCGACATAGATTTTGGAGTCCAGTTTCACTTTGCAACTTGGTGATTGGGTGATTGGGTGATTAACTTATCGGGTGATTGAGTGATTTAGCAACATCAGTCGGCAGCCTGAACGCTTTTCTGGAGACCCGCAATCAAGCGAGAGACCTCTTCGACTCCCTCGAATACGCCGTGGTCACGCGATATGTACCCAAGTTCCGCAGAGATCAACAACTGGGTCTCCAGCTCGCTGAGAGAGCCCTTGGCCACACCGAGAAACTGGACGAATTCCTTCGGCCCATTTCTCGCAGCGCCTTCTGCCAGATTGCTGGGTATGGAAACGGCGGCCCTGCGCATCTGGCTCACGAGCCCATAGACCTCTTCTTTCGGAAACTTGCGAGTCAAGGTATAGACATCCTTTACCATGGCCATCGCCGATTTCCACGCCTGCAAGTTGTAATGTGGCCTGACCATGCTGCTGCGTCACCGAGTCGCGGGTTCATTCAATCACCCAATCACTCAATCACTGAATCACTCAATCACTGAATCACTGAATCACTCACTCGTGATAGTCGTACGGCCTGTGCCCGTGGCGCTTGACCAGCTCGTCGCGTTCCGCCGCCTTCAGGTCCTCGCTCGCCATTTCTTCGATTAGTTGTTCGAAACTGACCCTGGCGGACCAGCCGAGTTTGCTTTTCGCCTTCGACGGATCGCCCAGCAACGTGTCGACCTCGGCCGGACGGAAGTAGCGCGGATCGACCGCCACGCGAACACGGCCGGCGTCATCCACGGCCTTCTCGTCCAGGCCTTTGCCCGACCACCTCAGTTTCATGCCGAGCTTTCGCGCCGCGAGATCGACGAAGTCGCGCACGCTGTGCTGGATGCCGGTGGCAATCACAAAATCCTCCGGCTGGGAATGCTGAAGCATCAGCCACTGGGCCTCGACGAAATCCCTGGCGTGCCCCCAGTCGCGCCTGGCGTCGAGATTGCCGAGATAAAGGCGGTCCTGCAATCCCAGCTTGATGCGGGCCAGTGCCCGCGTAATCTTGCGGGTGACGAAGGTCTCCCCGCGGACGGGGCTTTCATGATTGAAAAGTATGCCGTTGCAGGCGAACATTCCATAGGCTTCGCGGTAATTCACCGTGATCCAGTAGGCGTAGAGCTTGGCGACACCGTAAGGAGAGCGGGGGTAGAACGGCGTGGTTTCCTTTTGCGGTACTTCACGGACCAGGCCATACATCTCCGATGTCGAAGCCTGATAGAAGCGGCTCTTCTTTTCCAATCCCAGTATGCGGATCGCTTCCAGCATACGCAGAGCGCCCAGCGCGTCCGAATTTGCCGTGTACTCGGGTTCTTCGAAGGACACCGCGACGTGGCTTTGGGCCGCGAGGTTGTAGATTTCGTCCGGCTGAACCTGCTGGATGATCCTCACCAGGCTGCTGGAATCGGTCATGTCTCCGTAGTGGAGAATGAAATTGCGATTGCTTACGTGCGGGTCCTGGTAAAGATGATCTATGCGATCGGTATTGAACAGGGAGGTGCGGCGCTTGATGCCGTGCACCGTGTAACCCTTGGCGAGCAGGAATTCGGCGAGGTATGCACCATCCTGGCCGGTAATGCCGGTGACGAGCGCGACTTTACTCATTCTGCGGAGACGGGCACATCTGTATACTCATGTGGGCCAATGAAACCGGCTTTCGGCGACGATGGATCGAATCGGCGCACGGCGAAAGATTGAAGCAGAAATGGTTCCGATCACGGCAGCGATTCTAAGCGATTTGCACCTCCCCGGAAAGAAAACCCCGGGGCAACCACCCCTCACAACCTGACATGAGCATGATTTTTCCTGTCGTTCTCTCAGGCGGTTCCGGTACGCGTCTGTGGCCGCTTTCACGAACACTGCTGCCAAAGCAGTTCCTGCCTCTGGTAACGCGCAAGACGATGCTGCAGGAAACGCTTTTGCGCCTGGGCGGAATGGCCCAACTGCACGCACCGCTGGTGGTGTGCAGCAACGACCATCGCTTCCTCGCCGCCGAGCAATTGCGGGAAATCGGCGTGACATCATTGGCGCAAATTCTCGAGCCTGCGGGCCGCAACACCGCACCGGCGGTTGCCGTTGCCGCGCTGTGCGTAGCCGACACCGATCGCGATGGAATCATGCTCGTGCTTCCGGCCGATCACCTGATTCGCGACGTCGGCGGGTTCCACGAGGCCGCCGGCAAGGCGGCGACGCTCGCGAGCGCGGGCCGCCTGGTCACCTTCGGCATCGTCGCGCGCGAACCGGAAACCGGTTATGGCTACATTGAGCGCGGCGACGCTATTCCGGGGCAAAAAAACGCCTACCGGGTTGCGCGGTTCGTGGAAAAACCGGACGAAACGCATGCGTGTGATTTCATCGCCTCGGGCCGCTTCTACTGGAACAGCGGCATGTTCGTGTTCAAGGCATCGCGCTACCTCGAGGAACTCGGCAAGTACCGCCCCGAAATCCAGAAAGCCGCGGAGCAAGCCTGGCGAAAGAGCACCCGCGACCTCGACTTCATCCGCTTGGACGACAAGTCGTTTCTCGCCTCGCCTGCGGAATCGATCGACTACGCGGTGATGGAGAACACCGAAGACGCCGCGGTCGTAGAGGCCGACATTGGCTGGAGCGACATCGGCTCCTGGACCGCGCTGTGGCAGGCGGGACATCCCGACCCGGCTGGCAACGTCACGCTCGGCGATGTCCACACTGACAATGTGCGCAACTGTTATGTGCGGGCGGAGGACCGGCTGGTTGCGGCTGTAGGCGTCGACGACCTAATCATCGTCGAGACCGCCGACGCGGTGCTGGTCACCCACAAGGACTGCTCCCAGGACGTGAAAAAAGTCGTCGAATCGCTGAAATCCAAGCAGCGCGACGAATACCTGGTGCACAAGCGCGTTTACCGGCCGTGGGGCTACTACGAAGGCCTGGATAACGGCGAGCGCTTCCAGGTCAAGCGCATCATGGTCAAACCCGGATCGAAATTATCGCTGCAGATGCACCATCATCGCGCCGAGCACTGGGTGGTCGTGTCGGGAACCGCGAAAGTGGTGCGCGGCGAAGAAACGCTGCTGCTGTCGGAGAACGAATCAACTTACATCCCGCTCGGCACCAGGCATCGTCTGGAAAACGTAGGCAAGGTGCCGCTGCATCTTATCGAGGTACAGTCCGGAAGCTACCTCGGGGAAGACGATATCGTGCGCTTCGAGGACGACTTCAAGCGCAATTGAGCCGCGACCACCAGGCCCGCCAGTGCCCGCGATACTTCTCGTCAAGACTTCCTCGATGGGCGATGTCGTCCACAACCTGCCCGTCGTCGAAGACATCCTCGCCGCCCGGCCCGATGCGTGGATCGACTGGGTGGTCGAAGAAGCATTCGCCGCGATTCCGCGCCTGCATCCCGGGGTGAAGCGAGTCATTCCCGTGGCGACTCGCCGCTGGCGCAAGCGCCTCTTCGGTGAGGACACCCGCAGAGCGTTCGGCAATTTCCGGCAGGCGTTGCGCCAGGACCGCTACGACGCCGTGATAGACAGCCAGGGGTTGCTCAAGAGCGCGATCCTGGGCCGCATGGCGCACGGCCGCCGTCATGGGCTCGACTGGAAAAGTTCGCGCGAGCCCTTGCGGTTGTTTTACGACTGCACTTACTCGATTCCCTGGTCCCTCCACGCGGTAGAGCGCAACCGGCTGCTCGCCGCGCAGGCGCTGGACTACCCGCTTCCCGAAAGGTTGCGGTACGGGATCGGCTCGCGTACCGAGGATGTCGCAACGCTGGCAATGCAGCTCCCCAGCGGGTCCCTGGAGCGACCATTCGCGGTGCTGCTGCACGCCACCAGTGCCGAGAGCAAGGAGTGGCCGGAACAGCGTTGGACGCAGCTCGGCGCCCAGCTTGCGGACCAGGGCATCGCGTCGATGTTGCCGTTCGGCAGGGAAACCGAACGACTGCGCAGCACCCGGCTTGCGGCGCTCATCCCGGGGGCAGTGGTTCCGCCCAAGCTGGGCCTGGAACTGCTGGCCGCCCTGCTGTCTCGCGCGCAAATCGCGGTCGGTGTCGACACCGGACTCACCCATCTCGCCGTCGCACTGGGCAGGCCGTCGATCGGCCTTTACTGCGCCACCGATCCGGCCGCAACCGGCCTTTACGGCTCGCCGGTCGCCGTCAACCTTGGCCGCGTCGGCCATGCACCTTCGGTGGGGGAAGTAGTCGCCGAAGTGGAACGCCTGCGGGGCGTTGCTTGAACCGGTTGCTCTATTCGCTGACGCTCTACCTGCTGATGCCCTGGGCATTGCTGCACTTGTGGCTGCGCGCACGGCGGCAGCCGGCCTATCTGGAGCACGTTGCCGAGCGTTTCGGCTTCTCCGGGGAGCCCGCGGGCACTCCGCTAATCTGGGTGCACGCAGTTTCAGTCGGCGAGACCCGGGCGGCGGAACCCGTGATCAAGGCGCTGCGTCAGCGCCACCCCGCGCATCGCATCCTGCTCACCCACACCACGCCGACCGGCCGCCAGACCGGCGTCGAATTGTTCGGCAACGGTGTCAGCCGTTGTTATATTCCCTATGACTTTCCGTTTGCAGTGAAGCGATTCCTGCGCCGTTTCCGGCCGCAAGTCGGCATCGTGATGGAAACCGAAATCTGGCCGAACCTGATCGAGCACTGCCATCGTCGCAGCATCCCGGTCTATCTGGTCAACGCCAGGATGTCGGAGAAATCCGCGCGCGGTTACGCACGCTTTCGCAGCCTGGCCGGAGCTGCGCTGCGCAAGCTCGCCGGGATCGGCGCGCAGACCGAACGCGATGCCGCGCGGCTCGCCGAACTTGGCGCCGGAGCGGTCAAGGTCACCGGCAATATCAAGTTCGATCGCGCGGCGCCGCCGGAAATGTTGGTGCTGGGATCGCGGCTTCGCGAGCTGTTCGGCAGCCGCAAGGTGTTCCTCGCAGCCAGCACCCGCGAAGGGGAAGAGGCATTGATCCTCGACGCGCTCGCCGGCGTGGACATGGCCGAATTGCTCATCGTCATCGTGCCGCGGCATCCGCAGCGTTTCGACGAAGTCGCTGCCCTACTCAGGCAGCGCGGCCAAGCCTTCGTGCGCCGCAGCGAAGGCAGGCCGGTCGGGGCGGATATTCGTGTCGTGCTCGGCGATTCTATGGGGGAAATGTTTGCCTATTACTGCGCGAGCGACGTGGCTTTCGTCGGCGGCAGCCTCCTGCCGCTCGGCGGCCAGAACCTGCTGGAGGCCTGCGCGGTCGGCCGCTCCGTCATCGTCGGACCGCACACTTTCAACTTCGAGGAGGCTACCGAAGGCGCAATCGAGGCCGGCGCGGCGCTCCGGGTTGCGGACGCTCCGGCGTTGGCCAAGACCGTCGCTTCACTGTTTCGTGATTCCAGCCGCCGCGAAGCGATGGCAGAGGCAGGCAGACGCTTCACGCAAAGGCATCGCGGTGCAACTGAACGGACGATGACAATGCTGAAGTGGTGAATGGTGATTCAGTGATTAAGCGATTCAGTAACCCAATCACCCGATCGCTCAATCGCTCAATCGCTCAATCGCTTAATCGCTCAATCACTCAATCACTCAATCACTACAGTTCAGTCTTTCATTGCTCGGTAACGATTCGATACACACGCTGATCGCGCGGGCCGGTCGGAAGATCTTCAACCACCTGCAGCGAAAATGCGGCCACGACCCGAGCAACGCCCGGCTTCAGTTCGTTTAGAAGCCGATCGTAAAAACCGCCGCCGTATCCGAGCCTGTCGCCATTCGCAGCGAACGCGACTCCGGGCACCAGCATGAAGTCCACAGCCGACGGCTGCCAGATCGGGCATTGCTCGGAGGGCTCGCGGATTCCCCAGACGCCGGCGACAAGGTCAGCTCCCGGGTTTTTGACTTCGCGCAACTCGAGCACGCGCGCCGCGCGGTTGACCCGCGGCAGCAGCAGCCGCTTGCCGGCGGCAACGACATCGGAACAGAAAGCGGCGGTATCGAACTCACTGCCGAACGACGCGTAGGCGCAAACCACCCCTGCTGCGCGATACTCCGGCAGCGCGAGCAATTTGGCAGTGATGGCTTGAGAGTCTCGGCGCCGCGTTTCCACATCCAGCGCATCGCGCCGTGCGATCACGCTTGCGCGCAATGTTTTCTTGGCAGACCGCAGCGATTCTTCAGACTTGGAATCGGCGTTGCGCATGCGCTGCCTCGCCGCTCACCTGGCGCCGTCCTTGAGCAGCGCGTTGATGTCGGCGAGGTCGGCCTCGGCGAGCTTGCCCACCGCGGCCTTGAGCCGCAGCTGGTTCAACACGGTGTTGTAGAGCGCCTGCGCCAGGTCGC
>JBOIFZ010000313.1:0-4128 GCA_050741735.1 Burkholderiales bacterium | reverse complement strand
ATGAAGGACAAATTCTCTGAGTTGAACGAGCGCTGCTTCGTGATGCTTCAGATCGAGACCGAGGTCGGCGTCGGCAACGTCGAGGAGATAGCCGCGGTGCCGGGCGTGGATTCGCTGTGCATCGGCTACGCCGACCTGTCGAATTTTCTCGGGGTTCCGGGCGACCTCAAGCACCCGAAGTATCTCGGCGCGGTACGGCGGATCGCAGCGGCGGCGGCGATGCACGGACATGTCCTCGCCACTGCCGCTCCCAACGCGGTGTTCGCCAGGGAATATGTCGAACTCGGCTTCAAGTTGATATTTTTCGGCACGGATGTCCACTTGATGCAATCTGCGCTGGCAGAACGCATTGCGGCGATGAAACCGGCCGGCGGCAAGTGAACGGCCGTTGGCCGGCTCAACACGACAACTGGAGGAAACGGCAATGAAGGTTTACGGATCAGTGGCCATGGCGGCGATATTCGCGGTTTCCATGCTGTCCTCGCCTGCGATCGCACAGACCATCACGCTTCACGGCGCGGTACAGTTCAACGACGAACACGCCTTCAACAAGACACTGCTGAAGTTCGAGGAGCTGGTCAACAAGTATTACGGCAAGCCGGTGAAGTTCGTCCTGCATCGCAACAGCGAGTTGGGAACCGAGAAGGATTATTTTGCCTACCTGAGCCAGGGCATCTCGGTGGACTACGCCATAGTTTCCCCTTCGCACATGTCGACCTTCGCCAAGTCCGCGCCGCTGATGGACATGCCGTTCCTTTTCCGCGATCTGGATCACTGGCGCAAGGTGCTGGACGGGGATGCCCTCAAACCGATTGCCGAGGAAGTGGCGAAGAGGGCCGATGTTTTGATTCTCGGCTACGCTGGCGGCGGAGTGCGTAACCTGATTGTCAACAAGCCGGTGCGCAATATGCAGGAACTCAAGGGGCTGAATATCCGTGTCATGGGTGCGCCGATCCAGACCCGCATGTTCCAGGCCATTACTGCCGCGCCGACGGTCATCGCCTACACCGAAGTCTACAACGCCATCCAGACCGGGGTCATCCAGGCGGCCGAGAACGAGGCGGCAGGGATTGAGCAGATGAAGTTCTACGAAGTTGGACCGGACATTTCGCTCACCCAGCACGCGATCACGGTGCGGCCAGTGTGCTTCTCCGGCAAGACCTTCCGCCGTTTGCCGAAGGACCTGCAGGAGGCCCTAGTCAGGGCCGGGCGCGAGGCCGGCGCCTACGGTCGCGAACTCGAATCCTCGGAAGACCAGGCGCGGCTGAAGCGCATGGAAAAGGAGGGCAAGCTCAAGACCTACGTCTTTGCCGACCGGCCGCAATTGCTCAAGCTGGCGGAGCCGGTCAAGAATGGCTACGCGAAGGAAGTTGGCGCCGAGGACGTCCTAGCCCGCATCAACGCCATCAAGTAAAAAAGTCAAACGCGCTCAACGCAAAGGACGCAAAGGTACGCGAAGGAGAACCGAAGGAGGACGATACTCGTAGATCATGTGTGCGGTTTCGAGCGCTCGCGGGCCGCAAGGAAAATTCGCACGTTTGAACGGTGCGCATCGAATCCAAATTCAGCTTTCCAGTCGAGTTGACTTTCTTACTTGGAGTTTCCTTTCCGTACCACTGCGTTGAAGGACGTGGCTTTCATGTCTGGTGAAATATGGTCAAACGTCTGATAGACGGCATATACCGCGGGCTGCAGTTCCTGATCACGCTGCTGATAGGGCTGCTGCTGGTGCCGGTCGTGCTGCAGATCGTGTCGCGCTTCACCGAAATCATCCCGCGCTACATCTGGACCGAAGAAGTGGCGCGGTTCTGCTTTATCTGGGTGATCATGCTGGGCTCGATGATCGCGGTACGCGACGACTCGCACTTCGATCTGGAAGTCATGCCGATACCGAAGACCGCGCGCGGCCGCGCGCGGTCGCGCATGATCCGCCACGGAATGATGCTGCTGGTTGCGCTCACTTTCGTGTTCTTCGGTTACGACTTCGCGCTGTTCGGATACAACCAGGAATCGGAACTGACCGGGCTGAACATGCTGGCGATTCACATCGCCTGGCCGCTCGCCGGCATCGTCTACACCCTGTTCCTTGGCGAGAAGCTTTGGCAGGACCTGCAACTGTTCCGGCGCGGCAACGATGAGTAGCGCGCAGGTGGCGCTGCTGCTGTTCGGTGCTTTCTTCGCGCTTTTGCTGCTGCGCGTTCCGGTTGCTTTCGCGCTCGGGCTGGCATGCGTGCCGGTGTTCTTCATTGACGAGCGGCTCACACCCTTCCTGCTGCTGAACGAGATGCTGAAGTCCTACAACTCGTTCCTGCTGCTGGCCATCCCGTTTTTCCTGCTCGCCGCGAACCTGATGAACGCTGCGGGCATTACCGAAAAGCTGATCCGGCTGTCGCGCAATGTCGTCGGACACCTGCCGGGAGGCCTTGGCCACGTTAACGTCGTCGTTAGCATGCTGTTCGCCGGCATTTCCGGGTCCAGCACTGCGGAGACCGCCGGCGTTGGCGGGGTCCTGATCCCGGCGATGAAGAAGCAGGGATTCGATGCGCGCTTCACTGCGGCACTGACCGCCTGCGCCTCGGTGATGGGCGTCATCATCCCGCCCAGCATCCTGATGGTGGTATGGGGCGGCGTAATCTCGGTTTCCATCGGGGCGCTGTTCCTGGCCGGCGTGCTGCCCGGGATCATGATCGGACTCTCGCTGATGGTCGTGGTGGTGATCTACGCCAAGCTGCGCGACTACCCGATTTACGCGCGCGCCACCCTCGCCGAGTTTCTTTCCGCATTGGTACAGGCGCTGCTGCCGCTCGCCACGCCGATGATCATCGTCGGCGGCATCGTCGGTGGATTTTTTACCCCGACCGAAGCGTCGGTGATCGCGGTGCTGTATGCCTTTTTCCTCGGCGGCATGGTATATCGCACGGTCGGACTGCGCAAAATACCCAAGGTGCTCTACGAGTCGGCTCGATTCGCGGCCATCTCGCTGTTCTGCATCGGCACCGCGTCCGCATTCGGATGGTTACTTGCGTATTTCCATGTTCCGCAAGTGTTCGTGGACTGGGTCTCGGCCTGGGGCGGCGGGCCGATCAGCGTCGCGTTCATCGTAGCCGGCTGCTTCCTCGTGATCGGCTGTTTCATCGACGCCATTCCGGCGATCATTATCCTCGGCACCATCCTGGCGCCGCTGGCCGCCAGCGTCGGTATGCACCCGGTGCACTTCGCCATCGTCGGCGTGATTTCGATCGCGTTCGGCCTGGTGACGCCGCCTTATGGTCTGTGCTTGATGATCGCCTGCGCCATCGGCAAGGTGACCATCCGCGAGACGCTCAAGGACGTATTGGTCCTGCTGGTGCCGATGCTCGGGGTGCTGGTTTTTGTTATCCTGTTTCCGCAAATCATCCTGGCGCTGCCGAGATGGCTGATGCCGCAGTTCGTGAAATGAAAACATGAAGTTAGAAGAGAAAGGTGGCATGGTTTCAGTACGCAAGTCGGACGCCTGTATGGGGGCGGAGATCTCCGGAGTCGATCTGTCGCGACAGTTGTCCGAGCGGATTTTCGGCGAGGTGCGCAATGCGCTGCACCGCCACCACGTGCTGGTGTTTCGCGGCCAGTCGCTCGAACCGGAAAGCTTCCTCGAATTCGCCAGCCGTTTCGGCAGGCCAGAGCCGCACTTGCTCGACCAGTTCCATCATCCCGAGTACACCGACATCCTGGTCCTGTCGAACGTGAAGAAGGACGGCAAGCCCATAGGCTTGGCCGATGGCGGCACGTACTGGCATAGCGACTATTCCTACCTGCAGATTCCCGCGCGCGCCACGCTGCTGTATTCGATCAAGGTCCCGAAGGCCGGCGGCGACACGCTGTTCGCGGACCAGGAGCAGGCCTACCAAGACTTGCCCGAGGCGTCAAAAAAACGCATAGACGGACTGGTGACGCTGAACGTCTACGGCAATCGCGACGATCTCGATCAGGCTTCGCGTACTTCTGCATACGCGCCGACCCATGAACAGAAGGAGAAGCGCGGCGCGACGCTGATCCGGCATCCGCTGGTGCGCCGCCATCCCTACACCGGGCGCAAGGCGTTGTACGCGGTATCGGGTACCGCGTTCGCCATCGAGGGCATGCCCGACG
>JBOIFZ010000312.1:0-3263 GCA_050741735.1 Burkholderiales bacterium | reverse complement strand
CGGCGTGTCCGGTTTGGCGCGATGGTCCTTCACGCCCAGGATTCCTCCCGGCTTGAGCGCGTCGTAGAAAGCCTTGAACATCGCATCCGCGGTGCCGGCCTTGGCCCAGTTGTGGACGTTGCGGAAGGTCAACACCATGTCGGCGCTGCCCGCGGGTGCCACCTGGATTGCATTCGGCGCAAGCACCGACAGTTGCACCTTGCCGTAGCGATCGGCGTCGCCCGCGAGCTTGGCGCGGAAGTTCCGGTCATTGGTGCGCTGGGTTTCCGAGGATTTCTCGGTCATCTGGAATATGGCGGCGTAATAGACGCCGCCACGCATGACCGGCGCCAGGATCTCGGTGTACCAGCCCGCCCCCGGCGTGATTTCGACCACCGTCATGTTGGGCTTCAGTCCGAAAAACAGCAGCGTTTCCTTGGGGTGGCGGTATTTGTCACGTGCCTTGTTGGCATCCGAGCGTTGGCTGCCGGTCATTACCTGATCGATCAACGCCTCGGCATCCTGCGCTTGGGCCGGCGCCACCATCGAGCCGGCGGCAAGCACCGGCAACAACAACATACCTAAAATGGATTGCAACGCCTGCTTCATGAATCTCCTCCTTTGTTCTCGGTTTTTTTGGCTGTTGTACGCCTAGCGGCGATTGTTCTGACGATACTCGAGATCCTGCCGCTGGATTTCGATCGACAGGTCGCGCGCCCGCTGCTCGCGTTCGAATGCCAGCGCCGACCTCGGCAACGGCGGCGCCGGTTCCTGCCGGTGTGCACTCGCCCGCTGGGATTCGAGCAGTTGCCGCCACTGCCCATCCTTAAAGCGTTCGACCTGCAGCCGCTCGACCGCGGATTGCTGCTCCTTTTCCAGCCTTGCAGCGGGCAGTTCGGCGCGGGGATCGGACTCGCCGGTGCTGACCGGCGGGGCATCCTCGAGCAACTTTCGCAAGAGGTTGGCGCGCTCTATGCGATTGGCGGCTTCGTCCGCCGCAACAGGTCCGGCGGCGACGGCCATAAGCAGCAATGCGATCGGGGGGAGTTTCACTTCGTTTGTGACCGCCGGAGGCTCGCCGAGTTTACAAGCGGGCCGAGGAACCGTCCATTGCTGCGCCTGCCGCGGACAAACTTCGATCCCGGGGCAGCGTATGGGCAATCACGTCGCGATGAGTTGAGCCCGGCAAAAAAGCCCAATAAATTTCTTATGTTTCATAAAGTTCAATGATCTATGTGATGCTTTGCATCTACTTTTATTGCAACGCGATATAAACACGTCCATTCCTGCAATTATCTGATAAAATCCGTTGTCGAAATAATGCTATATGGAATGTATCAACCACTCTTGCACTGCCGCACGATAGCGAAAGGACCAACACCATGAAAAACTTGCTCCAGAGCGTGTTCAACTGGTTCAACACCGGTGAAAACCGGGAGCTCGAGGCTTATTTGTCCCAGGCCGCCAATCCGGCCGATGTGGATCGTCTGTTGCGCCAATGGGAGAACAGGGACAAGTCCTTCTTGCGCCTGCCGTAAGGCAGCCTTGATTTTCCCCGACGCCCAGCCGTCTCCGCCCTTTCCCGAGTGAAATTCGGACGGCGCAAAGTCATTACGCTTGCCCTCCAGGGCGGTGGCGCACTCGGCGCGCTGACCTGGGGGGTGCTGGATCGGCTGCTCGAGGAACCGAAACTCAAAATCGAAGCGATCAGCGGCACCAGTGCCGGCGCGATCAATGCCGCGGCGCTGGCATCCGGTTACGCAAAGGGCGGCCGCGAAGGCGCCCGCAAATCCCTGGATGACTTCTGGAATTCGGTGGGCACGGCATCCTACTCGATTAGTTCGTCCACCGGGGTACACAGGGCGCTGTTGCCCAACCCGCAAAAACTTCTGCTCGGCCTCACCCGCTTTTTCTCCCCTTACCAGCTCAACCCCTTCGATATCAATCCACTACGCGACATCGTCGCCAAGGTGGTGGACTTCGATGCCGTGCAAAGCCGCCGGGCAATCCGGGTGTTCGTCGGCGCTACCCGCGTCCGTACCGGCACCCTGCGGTTGTTCGAGAACCGGGAACTGACGTCCGATTCGCTGCTGGCGTCCGCCTGCCTGCCCACCCTGAATCACGCGATCGAGATCGACGGCGAGCCGTATTGGGACGGGGGCTACACTGGAAACCCGGCCGTCTATCCGCTCATCTATCGCTGCAAGACGCCGAGTATCCTGGTGGTGATGCTGCAGCCTCTGACCCGCGAGGATCCGCCGACCAGCGCACAGGCAATTCGCAGCCGCTTGACCGAATTCCAGTTCAATTCTTCGTTTCTGCGCGAGATGCGCAGCATCGCGCTGGCCAAGCAGGCGATCGACGCGCAGTGGCTGCCGATCGGAAACCTGGAACGCCGCTTCAGGAAACTGAATTTCCACCTGATCGAAACCGACGACCTGCTCGCGCGCATGAGCATCGAAAAGACGCTCAACGCCGATCTCGGCTTCCTGCTGAAACTCAAGGAAGAGGGACGAACCCGGGCGGGGGCCTGGCTCGAAAAGCATTTCGAACAGGTCGGCGGGCAGTCTTCGATCGACCTGGCCAAGTTGTTCGGCTAGTGTAATCGCGGCTTACGCCGCTCGTACAGCCTTGGGCCCGAGCATTCCCTGCGTTTCGATGAAGCGCACGATCTCCGCGAGTCCCTGCCCGGTCTTCAGATTGCTGAACAGAAAAGGCTTCTCGCCGCGCATCCTGCGCGCATCGCAATCCATCACTTCCAGCGATGCACCGACGTACGGCGCGAGATCGATCTTGTTGATGATCAGCAGGTCGGATTTCACGATCCCCGGCCCGCCCTTGCGCGGGATCTTGTCTCCCGCCGCCACGTCGATCACATAAAGCGTCAGGTCGGACAATTCCGGGCTGAAAGTGGCAGCCAGATTGTCCCCGCCGCTCTCGACGAAAACCACGTCGAGGTTGCCGAAAGTTCGCGCCAACCGCGACACCGCCTCGAGATTGATCGATGCATCCTCGCGGATCGCGGTGTGCGGGCAGCCGCCGGTCTCCACGCCGATGATCCGCTCCGGCGGGAGCGCTTCGTTCCGGACCAGGAACTGCGCGTCCTCCTGGGTGTAGATGTCGTTGGTCACCGCCGCGACTTCGTACTTGTCGCGCATGGCCTTGCACAGTGCCAGCGTCAGCGCGGTCTTGCCCGAACCCACCGGCCCGCCTATCCCTACTCTCAATGGTTGCGTCGTCATTGCTTTCTCCACTTACTTCAAAACTCTTTCACCACGAAGGAC
>JBOIFZ010000311.1:0-7045 GCA_050741735.1 Burkholderiales bacterium | reverse complement strand
ACTGATCGCCGACGTTGCCCGCCATCCGCTGGACGATGCGCTGATGGAAGAAACCGCGCGGCGAATTGCTTCGATCCGCGTCAGCCCGGAAGGGCGCGAAGGCTTGAGCGCTTTCCTGGAGAAACGCACGCCTGCCTGGACGAATAAGAACTGAAACGCGTGAACCACGAAGGGCACGAAGGAGCACGAAGGAATTCAAGTTCAGAATCTTGAACGAAAGAGCACACAGAGATCACAGAGATCACAGAGAAAAGGACCGAATTACGAAAATGCTTACATCTGGTGCCGATCATAGCGCACTCCAAGATGCTTCCGTAGTGCGTTCGTTCTTGTTCTCCTTCGTGTTCCTTCGTGTCCTTCGTGGTGAAAGAGTCTTGAATTGAATGTTTGAGAAAATACTCATAGCCAACAGAGGCGAGATCGCCTGCCGTGTCGCGCGCACGACGAAACGGCTCGGCATGCGCACTGTCGCCGTTTATTCGGAGGCGGACGCAACCGCGCTGCACGTGGCGAGCTGCGACGAGGCCTGCCTGATCGGACCGGCGCATCCGCGCGAATCGTATTTGCGCGCGGACCGCATCCTCGAGGCCGCGACGAAAAGCGGCGCGCAGGCGATCCATCCCGGTTACGGCTTCCTGTCCGAGAATGCGGAGTTTGCGAAGGCTTGCGGGCAGGCCGGGGTGGTGTTCATCGGTCCGCCGGCTGGCGCGATCGAGGCGATGGGATCGAAGAGCGCCGCAAAGGCGCTGATGGAAAAGGCCGGCGTGCCGCTGGTGCCCGGCTATCACGGCGCCGCGCAGGACGCCGCGACGCTCAAGAAGGAAGCCGATCGCATCGGCTATCCGGTGCTGATCAAGGCGTCCGCGGGAGGCGGCGGCAAGGGCATGCGGGTGGTCGGGAAGGCGGGGGATCTTGCCGATGCGCTCGCTGCGGCGAAGCGCGAAGCGGCCTCCTCGTTCGGCGATGACCGGGTGCTCATCGAGAAGTATCTCACCCGTTCGCGGCACATCGAGGTGCAGGTGTTTGCGGACACGCAGGGGCATTGCGTGTATTTGTTCGAGCGCGACTGCTCGGTGCAACGCCGTCATCAAAAGATCCTCGAGGAGGCGCCGGCACCGGGAATGACGCCTGAGCGCCGCCGCGAAATGGGCAACGCCGCGGTTTCGGCGGCGGGGGCGGTCGGCTATGTGAATGCCGGGACCGTGGAGTTCATCGTCGACGAACACGGCCACTTCTACTTCATGGAAATGAACACCCGGCTGCAGGTCGAGCATCCGGTGACCGAGATGATCACCGGGCTGGATCTGGTCGAATGGCAGTTGCGGGTTGCTTCCGGGGAACCGCTGCCGCTGGCGCAGGAGCAATTGGCGATCAAGGGCCACGCGGTCGAGGCGCGCGTGTACGCGGAAGACCCCGCGCGAGGCTTTCTTCCCGCCGCCGGGCGCATCGAGCACCTGCGCCAGCCGGAGCAGTCGGCGCACGTGCGCGTGGACAGCGGCGTGCAGGCGGGCGACGAAGTCGGTGTGCACTACGATCCGATGATCGCCAAGCTGATTGCCTGGGATTCGGACCGTCCTTCCGCGTTGCGCCGGCTGCGCGCTGCGCTTGGCGAGTTTCAGATTGTCGGGTTGACCAGCAATCTGGCGTTTCTTTCCGCCGTCACCGCGCATCGTGCGTTCGCCGAAGCGCATCGCGAGCCGGATTTGCTCGATACCGGCCTGATCGAGCGTTACCGCACTGAGTTGTTCCAGGACACCGGGCCGGCATCCGACCCGATCCTGGCGATCGCGGTATTGAGCGAACTGCTGCGCATGGATCGCGCAGCGGCGCAGGCCGCGATGGGCTCAGCGGACCCTTTCTCGCCCTGGAATGCGCGCGATGGCTGGCGCCTGAACGAGGACAACCATCACACCTTCGTATTCATCGACGCCGGTAAGCGCGTGGAAGTGGTCGCGCACTACCGAAACCGGGGTTACCTGCTGGAACTGCCCGGTGGAGACATGCTGGCCTCTGGAGAAGTCGCCGGCGACCGGACGATCAATGCCGATCTCGCTGGCAATCGTACCCGCGCCACGGTGGTCCGCCGGGTCAACGAGCTGACGGTGTTTGCCTTCGGCGGCAGCCATCGGCTCGAGTTCGAGGCCCCCGCCTCCGTCGAGGAAGAGGATCCGTCCGGCAGGCTGGTCTCGCCGCTGCCTGGAGCCGTGATCCAGGTGCTGATCAAGGACGGCGAAGCGGTACAGAAAGGCCAGGCGCTGATGATCATCGAGGCGATGAAAATGGAGCACACCATCTCGGCGCCGCAGAGCGGGACGGTCAAGCGGATATACTTTGCGGCAGGCGAGCAGGTCGCCGAAGGCGCGCAACTGCTCGAGTTCGAGGAAACTACAAAAGCATGAAATACCCGAAACGCGTCAAGATGGTCGAAGTCGGTCCGCGCGACGGCTTGCAGAACGAGCCCGGCAGCGCCCCTGCCGAAGTCAAGGTCGCGCTGATCGATCGCCTGTCGGATGCGGGGTTGCCGGCGGTCGAAGCGGGCAGTTTCGTTTCACCCAAGTGGGTGCCACAGATGGCGGATACCGCGGAAGTCATGGCGCGCATCCGCCGCAAGCCGGGAGTCGCCTATCCGGTGCTGGTGCCGAACATGAAAGGCCTGGAAGGTGCGCTCGCGGCCAAGGCTGAAGAAATCGCGATTTTTGGCGCGGCAACAGAGGCGTTCTCGAAACGCAACATCAATTGCAGCATTGCCGAATCGCTTGAGCGCTTCAAACCGGTGTGCCGGGCCGCACTGGACCACGGCATGCGCGTGCGCGGCTACATGTCTGTGGTACTCGGTTGCCCATACGAAGGCGAGGTCAATCCGGAAGCCGTTGTGGCAGTGTCGCAGCGGCTCTACGACATGGGTTGTTACGAAATCTCGCTCGGCGACACCATCGGCACCGGCACGCCGGCCAAGGCGCAGCGCATGATCGAAGTGGTGGCGAAGAAGATTCCGTTCGAGAAGCTCGCCGGTCATTTCCACGACACCTATGGACAAGCGCTCGCCAACATCCTGGCGGTGATGGAAATGGGGGTGGCGACTTTCGACAGTTCGGTGGCGGGACTGGGCGGCTGCCCGTACGCGAAGGGCGCGACCGGCAATGTTGCCAGCGAAGACGTGCTTTACATGCTCGGCGGCCTGGGCATCGAAACCGGCGTGGACATGGGAAAGCTGCTCGATGCGGCCGAGTTCATCTGCGCGCAACTCAAGCGGCCGACGGTATCGCGCGCCGGCCGCGCGCTCGCGGCTAAACGCGAAAAGGCGGCGGCATGAATTCGGACCGCAAGGACATCCAGTCGCCCTGCGTCAATGTGTGTCAGCTGAATCCGTTCACCGGCCTGTGCCGCGGGTGCTTTCGCACCCTCGACGAAATCGCCGGCTGGCTGGATTTTTCCGTGTCCGAGAAGCTTGAAGTGCTCAAGCACCTCGAGGAGCGGCGCCCGGGCTACTCCCTCCAACTGAAATGACGCTCAGCTCCTGTCACGCCTGGGCGAGCGACAGCCCGGTGATCGCGAAACGCTTTCCGGAGTTCTATACCGGCCCAAAAAAGACGCCAGGCTGATGCGCCCCAAACCACTTTTCGGGATTCGCGTTCTCGATCTCACCCGCCTTCTGCCCGGCCCGGTGTGTTCGCTGCATCTAGCCGATCTCGGTGCCGACGTCATCAAGATCGAAGATACCGGTGCCGGCGACTATGCCCGCACCATGGGGGTCGCGGCGGGCCGGACGGCGCCCTTGTTTCTCGCCATCAACCGCAACAAGCGCGCGCTGCGCCTCGACTTGAAAAAATCGGAAGGCGTCGAGGTGTTCCTGCGCCTGGCGCGCGACGCGGACATCGTGGTGGAGAGTTTCCGCCCGGGGGTCGTGGACCGGCTCGGCATCGGTTATTCCGCATGCAGCGAAGTCAATCCGCGCATCGTCTATTGCGCGATTTCCGGATACGGGCAGACCGGTCCTTACCGCGATGTGGCCGGGCACGACGTGAATTACTGCGGCTACGCCGGGTTCATCGATCAGGTCGGCCCGGCCGGCGGCGATCCGGTGATACCGAATCTCCAAGTCGCGGACATCCTCGGCGGCGCGGTGGTGCCGGCTATGGGCATTCTTGCGGCGTTGGTGGACGCGCAGCGCAGCGGTCAGGGACGGTACGTCGACGTGGCCATGACCGAGGGCGTGCTCTCGCACAACCTGCAGGCGCTCGCGGCCGTGGCTTCCACCGGGCACGTTCGTCCCCGCGGCGGGGACTTCCTCTCCGGCCACGAACCCTGCTACGCGGTCTATCGCAGCTCCGACGGCAAGTACATGGCGGTCGGCGCGCTGGAGAAGAAATTCTGGGATCGTGTCTGCGACGTGCTGGCGCGGCCCGACCTCAAGGCCTGCCACTGGGAAGTCCGCGACAAGGATCCGCTGTGGGGCAAGGAAGAACTGAGCAGAATTTTCGCCGCCCGGCCACAGGCCTACTGGGTCGAAACATTCCGCGGTGAAGACTGCTGCGTTACGCCGGTGCTTGCGCTCGAGGAGAGCCTCGAAGATCCGCAGATCAGGGCGCGCGGGATGGTCGTGCGCGACGGCGAAGTGCTGCAGTTCGCCCCGCCTCTGAAAATGAGCGAGTACGAGTTTGCCGTGGATCGCCCTGCACCCACGCCCGGCGAACACAGCGATCAGATTCTCCGCGATGCCGGCTATGCCGATGCGGCTATCGGGAAATTGCGCGCAGCCGGCGTGATCTGAACCGGCGCGGCCGGCTCATTCATCCAGGTCGGATCCGAGCCAACAGGTCAACGTGTTCGGATGGGGTGCGTGAAAAATCCGCAGCAGAGTGATTGGCTGGCCCTGTTCAGGTCAGCGGCAGCATCACGATCTTCTTGTAGGCCGGGCGGGCGCTAAGCGCGTCGTACCAGCGCTCCAGATTCGGCATCTCCGGATGATCGATGGGCAGGGTCATCCAGCGCTGGATCGCACAACCCATCGGAATGTCACCCATGGTGAGCGCTTTGCCGGCGACGTACGCGCGGTTCTTGAGGTGCGCATCGAAATACTCGAGGATCTCGGCGGTCTTGAGTCGCGAGTCTTCCATCGCCTTGTCGTCGCGCTGATCGGCCGGAGTGCGCACCAGGTTCCAGAACAGCGGCCGGAAGGTCGGCCAGAATGTCGTGTTCTGCCAGTCCATCCACTTGTCGGCTTCGGCGCGGACCTTGAGGTCCCCGGGCCAGAGTTTGCCGGCGCTGTGCTTGGCGGCGAGATAGCGCACGATTGCGTTCGACTCCCAGAGCACGAAGCCGTCGTCTTCGATGGTCGGCACCAAACCGTTCGGATTGAGGTTGCGGTATTGCGGCGTGTTCACCACGCCGAAGGTGCCGCCGGCGTCCACCCGCTCGTACTGAACGCCCATTTCCTCGCAGCACCACAGCGGCTTCTGGACGTTGACCGAATTGTTGCGACCCCAGATTCTCAGCATGCCATCCTCCCCGATTAGGATCTTGTCGTCAGCTTGAAGCGCCGAGTTCGGCGAGCGCCGCATCGATCAGTCGTCGGGAAATGCTGATCTTGCTCGGCAATGCCTGCGGCAGCCGGTCTGCGGTAAACCAGCCCGCCGCCTCGATTTCGCCGGGATCAGGGGTGATCTCGCCGCCGGCGTAGTCGGCGTAGAAGGCGATCATCAACGAATGCGGGAACGGCCAAGGCTGGCTGGCGAAGTATCGCAGGTTGGCGACTTCGATGCCGACTTCCTCGCGCACTTCGCGCACCAGCGTCTGCTCCAGGGTTTCCCCCGGCTCGACGAAGCCGGCGAGCGCGCTGTACATGCCGGGCGGGAAATGCGGCGAACGCGCCAACAACAGCTCGCGGCCCCTTCTGACCAACGCCATGACCGCGGGAGCGATGCGCGGGTAGTGCGACTGGCCGCAATTCGGACAGACGCGCGCCCGTTCGTTGGCTTTCGTCTGGGTCGGTGTGCCGCAGTGGCCGCAGAACTGGTGGGATCGGTTCCAGTCGACGATCTGGAATGCGCGCCCCGCGAGCGCGAACAGCGAATCGTCGAGCGCGCCGAACAGCGCACGCAATCCCGACAGCTGCATGCCTTCCGGCGGCGTGACGTTCTCCTCCAGCTCGCAGGCGAAGCAATGCTGCGCGCCGAGGATGCCGAGGTACTGGCTGCGTTTCGGGGCGAGTCCGAATTCACGCGGATCGGAAGCTGAGGGAACGCTCGCACTTTGTGCGCCGCGCACGATCAGGATCTGCGAGCCCTGGAACGCGAACCACAGTGCCGGCCCCTTCCAATCGGCCGGCGGACTGATCAGCGCGGTGAACCGATCGGGTGCGGCCAGGATCATGGCTAACGTCTGGGCATGTAGAGATCGGTGATGCTGCCTTCGGCGATCTCCGCGGCGAAGAAAACGGTTTCGGACAGCGTCGGGTGCGGGTGGATGGTGAGCCCGATATCTTCCGCATCGGCACCCATTTCCAACGCCAGCACCGTTTCCGCGACCAGTTCCCCGGCGTTCGGCCCGACCATGCCTGCACCGAGCAGGCGCTTCGTGTTTCTGTCGAAAATCAGCTTGGTCATTCCCTCGTCGCGCGCGGTGGCGCGCGCCCGGCCGCTCGCCGCCCAGGGAAACACCGCCTTTGCGATCTCGGTCCCCTGCGCCTTGGCCTGCGTCTCGGTGAGCCCCATCCAGGCGACTTCGGGGTCGGTGTAAGCGACCGATGGAATGGTGCGGGCGTCGAATGCGCGTTTGTGCCCGGCGATGATTTCCGCCGCGAGCTTGCCTTCGTGACTGGCTTTGTGTGCCAGCATCGGCTCGCCGATGATGTCGCCGATCGCATAAATATGCGGCACATTGGTGCGCATGTAATTGTCCGCAGGGATGAAACCGCGGTCGGTGACGCTCACCCCGGCAGCCTGCGCGTCGATCTCCTTGCCGTTGGGTCGGCGCCCGACCGAAAGCAGCACGCGGTCATAGACTTGCGGCTTGGGTGCGTTTTCGCCCTCGAAGGTCGCCTTGA
>JBOIFZ010000310.1:0-4423 GCA_050741735.1 Burkholderiales bacterium | reverse complement strand
CGGTCCTGATGGAAATCATCCTGCTGCTGATCTATTCGTTTTTCGTCTGGCTGATCTTCTTCAAGTTCAAGTGGCTGCCTTGGAACATCGTCAGCCAGGTCATCGTCATCACGCTGCCGGTGATCGGGCTCACGCTGCTTATCCTGCTGCTCAACATCGTGGCGCCGTCCTCGGCCGACGTGCGCGTCATCAACTACGTCGTGCAGATCGTGCCCCGGGTCACCGGCAGGGTGATCGAGGTGCCGGTGCAACCCAACCGCCTTGTGAAGAAGGGCGAAGTGCTGTTCCGGATCGACCCCACGCCATTCCTGAACGAAGCCGCTGCGCTCAAGGCGCAGCTCGTACAGGCGCGATCCAAGCTTAACGAATCCACTGCAAAGCTGTCCGAGACCTCTGCCGGGGTGCGCGAGCTGCGCGAGAGCCTGAAGGCCGCCGGCGGCCAGGTCAATTCAGTTGCCGCCCAGGCAGGGCTCGCGCGCAGGCGGGTTGATCAGAATCGCGAACTCGTCGCCGCCGGCGCGGGCAGCCTGTTTGATCTCGAGCGCGCGGAGGCCGACCTCAAGGATCTCATGGCGCAGTTCGAGAGTGTCCGCGCCTCCGAGGCACAAGTCGTGCAAAAGCTTTCTGCGCAGTCGCAAGGAGACCAGGCATCCGTGGCTGCCGCCAAGGCACAGATCGCCATGGCCAATGCACAGGTGGCCGGTGTAGAAGCGCAGTTGGCCGATGCCAAATGGAAAATCGACGAGTCCACGGTGTACGCGCCCGCCGACGGCTATGCGATCAATGTCCAGCTTCGACCCGGGTCCACCGCTTCGCAGTTTGCCGGGTTGCCGGTCATGAGTTATGTCGAAACCGAACAGTGGGTGATCGCCCTCTATAGCCAGAATGAGCTTCGTGCGATGGAACCGGGAAACCACGCGGAGATTGCGCTCAAGACGTATCCGAACAAGATCATCAAGTGCAAGGTCGATTCCATCATCTGGGCGACCGGCCAGGGCCAGTTGCCCCTGTCCGGGGCGATTCCGACCGTCACGGCGGCGCACGTGCCGCCGGGGCGGATTGCCGTGAAGCTTGAGGTCGAAGACAAGAACCTGTTCCTGGCGGCCGGCGCCGTGGGCAATGGCGCGGTATACACGGATTCGCTGGGCATGATCCACATCATCCGCAAGGTAATCATGCGCGTGGGGACCAAACTCGACTGGCTGATCCTTAAGCTGCACTGAAAATCACGACGACCATGCGTAGCCTCCCAATCACGGTGTTGCGCGTTGCCGCCATCGGACTGCTTCTGGTCGCCGCGGGATGCGCGTTGAAGACGCCGCCCGATCGCGAAGCGCTGCAGAAGGACGCACTGGGCGACGTTGTGCCGCCCGCGCAATGGACCGCCCGCGGAAGCGTGCAGGGTGCGGTGGCCGCGGGCTGGCTGAAAAGTTTCAACGAGCCGCAGCTCGAGGCACTGGTCGACGAGGCGCTCACGCGCAATGTCAACCTGCGCATTGCGGCCACCCGCGTCGACCAGGCCCAGGCTTCGCTCAAGATCGCCGGCGGGGCCCTCACCCCGGCGGTGGGTGTACTGGCACGCGGCGGCGCCGATCTCGGCGGCGACGGCTCGGGGCTGAGCGGCCTGCTGGTGAGCGCGTCCTGGGAGATTGATGTGTGGGGCCGGGTTCGCTATGGCCAGAGGGCCGCTTCGGGGCAGCTCGCGTCCGTCGAGCTCGATTACACCTACGCACGCCAGTCGATGGCCGCGCTGGTGGCGAAAGGCTGGTTTGTCGCCGCGGAAAGCGCGCTGCAGCGACAACTTGCGCGCGACATGCTCGCCGTGTCCGAGCGTCTTGTCGAACTGGCGCAGGTGCGTCGCCGGGTGGGCAATGGAAACGAAACGGATGTGGTGCTTGCCCAGGCCAATGTCCAGAGTTATCGCGAAGGACTGCGCAAGCTCGATCTTGCGCGCGAGCAGGCGTTGCGCTCGCTGGAAGCACTTGCGGGACGTTATCCCGCTGCGACACTGCAGGCTACCGAGGTACTTCCGCCCTTGCCCCCGCCGGTCACGGCCGGTATTCCCTCGGAACTCCTGGAGCGCCGGCCGGACGTAGTGGCCGCCGAGAGGCGCGTGGCCGCGGCCTTCGACCTGCTGCAGGAAGCCAAGACCGCGCGATTGCCTCGTATCAGCCTGACCGCAGGTCTGGCGACGATCTCCAGCGATCTTTTCGTGTTGCAGGATCGCGACGACCCGAGCCTGAGCGGAGGCGCCGTGGCTTCGCTCCCGATTTTCACCGGCGGCGTGCTCGAAGGTCAGGTCGAGTTGCGCACTGCCGAACAGAAGCGCGCCGTGGCGGAATATGCAGCCACCGGGCTCAATGCCTTCAGCGAAGTGGAAACCGCGCTCGCCAATGAGTCGTCACTGACCGACCGGCAGAGGTTGCTCGAGCAGCTGGTCGCGCAGAATCAGCGCGCGCTTGAACTGTCTGAAATCAGGTACCGGGTCGGCAGCGCAGACCTGCGCGCAGTCCTCAACGACCAATTGCGAGTCTACAGCTCGCGCACGCAGCTGGTACGCGTGCAGGCCGAGCGCTTTGTCCAGCGTGTCAACCTGCATCTTGCACTCGGCGGCAGCTATGCAAGTTGAATCGGCTCGTCCCGAACCAATCCAATCGCACAGCCGGTCGCAGGAGCCCTGAAGCTCGCTTTCATCGCTTTCAGAAAGCGGCGTGCGGTCCCGGATGGATGCATAAGCTGTAATCATCCGCATCGGCGTGTCAGCAAACGAACGCGGAGGAAGCATCGGGGTCAGCCTGAGCGTCTCATGCGCTCCTTCTCGCCGACGTCACCGGCACCAACGGCGCCTCGTTCGAGTCGCCGCCAGGGCAAGAGGTGTCAGCGGCGTCGACCGCCCCCTGATGGGCGCGGTCCCGCGGGAATCGAAGGCCTCGGCGCCGGGCTCGCGGCCGGCAGGGCGTGGGTCTGGGTTGGGTGCCAGGTCGATCCGGCCTGTCTGGTGGATTCGGAACGACGACGACATCACCGCCGTAGCCACCACCGTAGTAATAGGGGTCGTACCATCCCACGCCGTAGTAAACCGAGCCGTGGACGCTGGCGCCGGTGCCGTCGCTGGCGCAACCACTCGCCAGCGCGGCGCAGCCGGCAAGCAGCAACATTGCGCACAACCGCCGGCGGCTCATTTCGCCTCCTCGATTGCGTCCCATTGCAGAAGGCCCACAGGCGCTCCGCCCGGGTCGGCGATCACCGCCACGCGCCCTTGATACAGCTCCGGCTTGGCCGCGAGCAGGACTTTTCCGCCGAGCTGCTCGGCGCCGGCGGAGGCCTTGCGTACATCCGCCACGCGCACGTAGAGCAGCCAGTCGGGGCGCATATCATCGCGGCCGGACGGGATCTGCAAGATGCTCGCGCGCGCGTAGCCGTCGCTGGTGAGCAGCAGGCTGCGGGAGGGGGCGGAAGATTCGGCCTCCACCGGCACGTAGCCCGCGAGCCCGGCGTAGAAGCCTGCCGCCTTGTCTGCGTCGCGACTGAATAGTTGCGCCCAGATCCAGTCGCCGACCTCGGGCAGGTAATCGCCGGGGTCGCCGCTGGTCGAGTCGAGTGCGCCGAAGACGGCGCCCTCGGGGTCGGCGAACAATGCCAGCGTACCGCGCGCGGGGATAGCGCGCGTGGTGACGAGGGCTTTGCCACCCGCACGGGACACGGCGCGCTCGATCGCAGACACGTCGCGTGCGGACATGAAGGGAATCCAGCGCGACCGGCTGCGCTCTCCGGCCGGGTTGGCGCGGCCAACGATGCCTGCGATTGCTGCGCCGTCGAGGTGGGCCAGGGCATATGCGCCCTGACCGCTGCCGATGGAAGTGAAGGTCCAGCCGAACAGCTTCCCGTAGAAGCGCCGCGCCGCGTCCGGATCGGGCGTGACCAGGTCGACCCACACCAGCTTTCCGGACAGACGCAGCCCGGTGGGCGGGTCGTTCAGAGGCGGCAACTGCAGTTCTGCGCCGTGCGCCGCGTGGCTCAGCAGCAGCGTGACCAGAATACCTGCGGCACTGTCGCGCAAGCGAGCAAGAAAATGAAACATGAGATCGGCCTGAATGTTGACGATGCCGCCAGCTTACCTGAAGATGTTCCGCGACGGGACCAGTACGCGGTGCAGGCCACATTCCCGGTTGCTGCGAGCCGCGCGTCACACGAGCAAGTGCCTCGGCTACCGAAAACCATTCGAAGTCGTTCAGCACGCTCTCAGTGGCGCACTTGCAAGTTGAATCCACCCGATGAAAGGCCCGAAAAAGGAACTGGCGGCCCATATGGAGGCGAGCGCCGCCACACGGACCGTTCGACAATCCGTCGGTAGTTCGCGTCTCCACCAACGTCCTGGACCGATCGCGGTACTCAATGGAGTATCCTCAAACCTTCTCAACAG
>JBOIFZ010000309.1:0-10825 GCA_050741735.1 Burkholderiales bacterium | reverse complement strand
GTACGAGGTAGAGCGCCGCGCCGACCAAGAGCAGCCACCAAGATTCCCGCAACAGGGCGGCGATCTTTGGAGGCAGCGGCTTGCGGGGCGGCTTTTTGGCTGCGGATTTGGATGCCGAAAGTGTTCGCAAGCAAATTACCTTTTCAGTTTCAAAGAATTATATCCCAGCGTCGCGTTCTCAACGAACTCCATTTTACGCACGTGGACACGAACTTCGCACGGCTGCTACAGTCTTCCTATTTTTGCCTTTACCCCGATTTAACTCTGCCATGGCTCAAACCACGAAACATTCCCGCTTGCTCGTTCTGGGTTCCGGTCCGGCCGGCTATACCGCCGCGATCTACGCGGCCCGCGCCAACCTCAAGCCGGTCCTGGTCACCGGTCTCGCTCAGGGCGGGCAACTCATGACCACCACCGACGTGGACAACTGGCCCGCCGACGTGATGGGCGTGCAGGGGCCGGAACTCATGGACCGCTTCCACAAACATGCGGAACGCTTCAACACCGAGATCATCTTTGACCACATCCATACGGTGAAGTTGGGCCAACGACCGTTCCAGTTGATCGGCGATCAGGCCACTTATACCTGCGACGCGCTGATCATCGCCAGCGGCGCTTCGGCGAAGTACCTGGGTCTGCCCTCGGAGCAGGCTTACATGGGCAAGGGCGTATCGGCGTGTGCAACCTGCGACGGCTTTTTCTACAAGGGCCAGGACGTGGCCGTGATCGGCGGCGGCAACACCGCCGTCGAGGAAGCGCTGTACCTGTCCAACATCGCCAAGTCCGTGACGGTGGTCCACCGTCGCGACAAGTTCCGCGCCGAGGCGATCCTGGTCGACCGACTGATGGAGAAGGCCAGGTCCGGCAACGTCAAGGTCGAGTGGAACCATACGCTGGACGAAGTACTCGGCGACAAGAAAGGCGTCAGCGGCGTGCGCATCAAGCCCACCCAAGGCGACAAAGCCAAGGAGTTGCCATTGCACGGGGTGTTCATCGCGATCGGCCACACCCCGAACACACAGATCTTCCAGGGCCAGGTCGAGATGGTGAACGGCTACATCGTCACCAAGGACGGCAATCAGGGTAACGCCACTGCGACCAGCGTTCCCGGCGTGTTCGCCGCCGGCGACGTTCAGGATCATGTCTATCGCCAGGCCGTCACCAGCGCCGGCAGCGGCTGCATGGCCGCGCTCGACGCCGAGAAGTATCTCGAAGAACTGGGACAATAAGACCACTTTCACCACGAAGGACACGAAGGAAACACGAAGGGCCACGAAGGAAAGCAAAACCAATGGAGCGAACGGAACTGAATTAGCGTCGTGCGATCACGTTGACTGCGCACAATATCCCCCGTTCCCGTCCTCCAAGATCTGTGCCAATCCCGGTTTTCCGTCGTGTTCCTTTCTTGCCTTTCCTTCGTGATCCTTCGTGTTAATCGCGTTTCGACCTAGATCATGGCAAAGCGCCCAGCTACACCGGAACCACCGGCCGAGGGACCCGCGGACGACGACGCGTTGCTGCGCGAAGCGCTGAAAGGCGTCGCGCCGATTCCCGACCCCGGCAAAGCCACGCTGCGCCGCCGACCTCCCAAACCGGTCCCGGTGCAGCGGTTGCGCGACGATGAGCAGGTCCTGCGGGACAGTCTATCCGATCACATTCCTCTCGAAGTCGGGCTGGAGACCGGCGAAGAACTGGTATTCCTGCGCGACGGGCTGTCGAACATGGTCCTGCGCAAGCTGCGCCGTGGGCATTGGGTTACGCAGGACCATCTCGATCTGCACGGGCTGCGCAGCGAGGAAGCGCGCCAGTTGCTGGTGACGGTCCTCAACGAAGCCCTGGCCAAGGGCCTGCGCTGCGTGAGGGTCGTGCACGGCAAGGGCCTGCGTTCGGAGAATCGCGAACCGGTGCTTAAACGAAAAGTGGGAAACTGGCTGGCGCAGCGCGACGAGGTGCTCGCGTTCGTCCAGGCCCGCCCCGAGGACGGCGGCAGCGGCGCGGTGGTTGTTCTGCTAAAAGCGAAGGGAAGAAAGAAAAGCGGTGAGGGGTGAGGGGCAAGACTCCGGGAGCCCGAACCATAGTTCGAATAACATCGAACCGAAGTTCGATGCCATACGTGCCATTGGGTAGCGTCCCCTTCACACCCTTTGCACAGTTTGATTCCGGTGGCCTGAGAGTGGCAACCTGTTTGCGTAGCCAATGTATCAGTCAGGGGGTGTCTATGTCGTCAACCGTGGAGTTGCTTGAAGCAGAGGCGTTGCAGTTGCCGGCTGCAGAGCGAGCGCGACTGGTCGAGAAACTCATCGCTAGTCTCGATATCGATCCCGAAATAGAGGAGGCTTGGGCTCAAGAGGTCGAGCGTCGGAACGCGCAGATCGAGAACGGGGCAGTCTCACTACTTTCGGGGCCCGAAACCTTAGCCAAGCTGAGGTCCGAGTTTCGATGAAGTAATGGCTGCACCCGGAGGCGCAAGAAGACCTCCGGGAGGCGGCCGAGTTTTATCGAGAGCGGGCAGGCTCGAGCCTGCCTCAATCACTGTTCTCGGAGTTCGGGCACTCGGTCAATCTGCTGTTGCAATATCCTGGACTCGGCGCTCAATGGCGGCATCCGCTGGAACAAGGACTGGGTCAACGTGTCGATCACTTGCGTGGGCGAGTACGTTGGCCTGGAGGAAATCGATGATGGGATCTGGAACGTCTACTTCGGTGCGCTCAAGCTCGGACGATTACACGAACGACGCATGAGAATAGAGGACGAATATGGCAGACTGAAACGCCACAATGTGTAACCCATGTCCTCGGACTATTTTGTTACCGATGTCCCCGACCGTTCAAGTTCAATCGCCCTCAGATCTGCTTCATTCATCCGGCCTCTTCCACCACAGAGGGCTTCCAGTGCCATTCAAGCTCAACGGCTGCTATTTGCTTCCCGGCGGCTCCGTCATCTTCCGCATCACCTCATCGAGGTTGAAGGTCGCGGGTTTCTGCCGGGGAGGAAATTCCTTGAAACTCTGCAGCCACTGCGCGACCAGGGCGGTGGTTCCGTAATTGAGGTAAATGTGGTGCACGAGCCACTGGTTATAGAGCAGTGACTTGTCCCCCCGTTCGAACGGATCGGCGAGCAGATCAAAGATTTTGGGGAAGCGGAGTTTTTCGAAGCCCCTCATCCAAACATCCAACCCCTCGTGGTTCTGCTCGATGAAGACCGATTTCCAACGCCCCACGCGGATGGCAAAAACGTCGCCGTCGTCGCTCCAATAGATGAATTCCTTCCGTGGCGAATCTTTCACCTCTCCCTTGAAGAAAGGAATCAGGTTATAGCCATCGAGATGAACCTTGAAGGTCTTGTTGCCGGCTTTGCAGCCCTTGAGACACTTCGCCACGATGTCCGGCTCACCCGCTGCGGCGAGGAACGTGGGCAGAAAATCCTCGTGCGCGGTGATGTCGTTGACGATCGTTCCGGGCTTGATGACACCGGGCCAGCGAATGACCGTCGGCACGCGATAGCCGCCTTCCCAGTTGGTCGCTTTTTCGCCGCGAAATGGCGTGCTGCCGCCGTCTGGCCAGGTCATCAGTTCGGTGCCGTTGTCGGTGGTATAGACCACGATGGTGTTCTCGGTGATTCCGAGGTCGTCGAGCTTCTTGAGCAACTGCCCGACATGCCCGTCGTGTTCGGTCATGCCGTCGGCTTGCAGGCCGAGCCCGGTTTTGCCGTCCGCTTCCTTGCTCAGATGCGTCCAGATGTGCATCCGCGTTGTGTTGAACCAGAGAAAGAACGGCTTGTCCGCCTTGTGCTGCCGGTCGATGAAGTCGAGCGACGCGGCGAGGAATTCCTGATCGACCGTCTCCATCCGCTTCTTGGTCAAGGGGCCCGTGTCCTCGATCTTCCCACCGGCATACGAGTGGAGCACCCCCCGCGGCCCGAAGTTCTTCTTGAAGGCAGGGTTCTTGGGGTAATCGGGGTCTTCCGGTTCCTCCTCGGCATTGAGGTGATACAGGTTGCCGAAGAATTCGTCGAAGCCGTGGTTGGACGGCAGGAACTCGTCCTTATCCCCAAGATGGTTTTTGCCGAACTGCCCGGTCGCATAGCCTTGGACTTTCAGTAACTCCGCGATGGTTGGGTCTTCGGGTCGCAGGCCGACATCCGCACCGGGGATGCCTACCTTCGTCAGCCCGGTGCGGATCGGCGATTGCCCGGTGATGAACGCCGCGCGTCCCGCCGTGCAGCTCTGCTGCGCATACCAGGTCATGAACATCGCGCCTTCCTTGGCGATGCGATCAATGTTTGGTGTCTGGAAGCCCATCATGCCGCGGTTGTAGGCGCTCGGGTTAAACCACCCGATATCGTCGCCGAAGATGACCACGATGTTTGGTTTCTTTGCCGCCTGCGCGGCCGCCGGAGCGATAACGCCCGCTAACGTCCCAACCGTTGCCGCAACGACAAGCAGAACTCGAAGCAGCGTGCGTGTGCTACTCATGGCATGACCCTCCCTGTATGATGAGCGTTTTGTGAATCGGAATCCGTAGAATGACGCCTGCATGCCGAGCGTGTACGGGTACTGCTCGCGCCCGTCATCTGCGAAGGCCCGGGATCCCTCCGGCGTCGCGGCCGGCTTCTTCTCAGTGTAGACGCCGGCGGGGATCTCGCCCAGGCGATCAGACAGCCGGATAGGGTGCCTGCCACGAGCACGACTGCGGCAGTCCGAATCGTTCGTGTTCGCATGTCGTCGAGTCCCCCTTCCGAAGTCGGACAGCTAACGTCCCGCATGACCCGCCGCGAAGCGGTCGGTGTCGATGCGGTAGTTAGCGGGCACAGTTCTAACGACGCGGCCAGACCGCCGGATTGCGCGCGTGGTGAAGGACTGCGAGTACGGCGACACGTTCCGGTCGCGCAACGTAGAAGATGAGGTACGGGAACCGCGACACCACGGCGCGCCGAATTCCGCGATATAGAACCGGACTTGACTCAGGATGATCGCCCACAGCCTCGAGACGCGCGCGCAACGCAGCCAGGAATTCGGCGCCGAGGCCAGCGCGTTGAGACTCATACCATTCGAAGGCGGACCGGATGTCATGTTCAGCCCGAACTCGAAGGATGAACTGCCGGGTCATGAACCTCGGCGGATGCGGGCGAAGACTTCTTCCAGTGTCGAGCCGGCGTCCGGGTCGGCCTCGAATTCAGCGAGACGGCGGTCCAGCTCTTCTCGTTGCCACTGCGTGAGAGGCAGCGCTTCGGGGACCGCCGAAATGCTGTCCCAGATAGCCCCGACAAGGCGCACACGCTCCTGCACCGGAAGGGCGAGGATCTCAGCCACAAGTTCCTGCTTCATGTGCATAGACTACACCCTCAGGTTTGTGCGCGCTAACGGATCAAGTTGACCGGCGCGCATTCAGCGGTCTGCACAAGCCAGCAACGCCAGCATTACCTCAGGGTCAGACTCGACATCCACAGACGGATGGCGGACGCAAACACATCGTGCGACGGTAGTTATTAGCCGTACTCAGAAACTTGTTGATCGGGGCACCGCCTTTATCACCCCTCACCCCTCACGCCTCACGCCACGCCGCCTTACACGGCGGCTTCGTCCGTCTCCCCGGTGCGGATGCGGATGACCTGCTCAACCGTGGTGACGAAGATCTTGCCATCGCCGATCTTGCCGGTGCGCGCTGATTTGACGATCGCTTCGATCGCCTGATCCATGAGCTTGTCCGCCACTACCACCTCGACCTTCACCTTGGGCAAGAAGTCCACCACGTACTCCGCCCCACGATAGAGCTCGGTATGGCCCTTCTGCCGGCCGAAACCCTTGACCTCGGTCACGGTCAGCCCGGTCACCCCGATCCCCGACAGTGCCTCACGTACTTCGTCCAGCTTGAATGGCTTAACCACCGCTTCGATTTTTTTCATGACCGCTCCCCTGTAAATCCGGACTCGCCGCGCCGCACCGGCACGTGAACGGCAAGTATAGACTTCAATTGAGGAATCCGGAAAGCCACAGCGCCCCGCATCACAGCCCGCCCCGGTACTTGTTGGTGATCGGGAAACGCCAGTCCTTGCCGAAGCCGCGCGCGGTGATGCGGATGCCGATCGGCGCCTGGCGGCGTTTGAATTCGCTGAGGTGCACCAGTTTGACCACGCGCTCGACGTCCGCGCGCTTGAAGCCCCCGGCAATGATGTCGGCAATGCTCATGTCCTGCTCGACGTAGCGCTCGACGATCGCGTCGAGCACATCGTAGGGCGGCAGGCTGTCCTGGTCCACCTGGCCGGGGCGAAGTTCCGCGCTCGGCGCCCGGTTGATCACGCGCTCCGGAATGACCGGGGAGAGCGAGTTGCGATAGCGCGACAGCCGGTAAACGTACTTCTTGGTGATGTCCTTGAGCACCGCGAAACCGCCGGCCATGTCGCCGTAGAGCGTGGCGTAGCCGGTACTCATCTCGCTTTTGTTGCCGGTGGTGAACACGATGGAGCCGAACTTATTGGACAGCGCCATCAGCAGCGTGCCGCGGATGCGCGCCTGCAGGTTTTCCTCGGTGGTTTCGAACGGGCGATCGGCGAACTCAGGCTTGAGCGCGTTCATGTGGGCGTCGAACACTGGCTTGATGGCGATCTCGCTGTAGCGCACGCCGAGGGCCTTGACCATCGCGCGCGAGTCTTCGACGCTGATGCCGGCGGTGAATTGCGAAGGCATCATCACCGCGTGCACCTTGTCCGGGCCGAGCGCGTCCGCGGCGATGCACAGCGTGAGCGCCGAGTCGATTCCGCCGGAGAGTCCCAGGAGCGCGCCGGGAAAGCCGTTCTTGCCGAGGTAATCGCGCACGCCCAGGCACAGCGCCTTGTAGATGCTCTCGTCGATCGAGGGCTCCGGCACGATCTCTCCCGGAATCGCGCGAGCGCCTTCGATGTCAACAAAGGCGAGATGCTCCTCGAACGCGGGCAACTGATGGGTCAGCTTGCCGTGCGCATCGATGACGAAGGACGCGCCGTCGAAAATCAGCTCGTCCTGTCCGCCCACCAGATTGCAGAACACCACCGGCATCCCGGTTTCGGCGCTGCGTTCGCGCACCACTTCGTAGCGGGTCTTGAGCTTGTTGATGTGAAAAGGCGAGGCGTTGAGGACCAGCAGCACCTGCGCCCCGGCTGCGCGCGCGAGTTTCGGTGCCTCCGGCTCCCAGATGTCCGCGCAGATATTGATGCCGACGTTGACGCCATCCGCGTTCGGCGACACGCGTGCGATGCTCGCGCCTTGCGCACCCCACAGGTCCTCGCAGATGTTCACCCCCAAGCGCACACCCTTGATGTCGACGACGCAGGCGCTGGCGTCGGAATCGAAGTAACGTTCCTCGTCGAACACCGTGTAGTTGGGCAGATCCTGCTTGTGGTAGGTAGTAATGATGCGTCCATCCTGCAGGACCGAGGCGGCGTTATAGCGCTTGCCGTCCACGCGGTGGGGATGGCCCACGATCACGCTGATGCCGCGGATTCGGGAGGCCAGCTCCTCCAGCGTGCGCTCGCATGCGGCGCAGAAATCCTCGCGCAACAGCAGGTCCTCCGGCGGATATCCGCACAGGGAAAGTTCCGGGGTGAGGAGAAGATCGGCACCACCCGCTTTGGCACGGTCGGCGTAGTCGAGGATTTTTCGCGCGTTGCCGGAGAGATCTCCGACCGTACAGTTGATCTGGCCAATCGCGATTCGCATGGCTGCTACTATATCATCCGGTCATTTACAAAATGAAAACGCGCAACGGCGTACACATCCTCGATTCGCTCGCGACCGTCGCCGCTTCCGAGTGGGACGCGCTGGCTGAAGACCATCCCCTGCTCTCCCACGCTTTTCTGCACGCGCTGCACGAGACCGGTTGTGCCGGTGCCGACGCCGGCTGGGCGCCATGCTACCTCACGCTGTGGAAAAGCGGCGCGCTCGCCAGCGCGATGCCGTTGTACCTCAAGTCCCATTCCTACGGCGAGTATGTTTTCGACTGGGCATGGGCCGACGCCTACCAGCGCCACGGGCTGGACTACTATCCGAAGCTCCTGTGCGCGGTGCCGTTCACGCCCGTCACCGGCCCGCGATTGCTGGCGCATTCCGACGCGGACCGGGAAATTCTCGCCAACGCCGCGCTGGCATTTGCGCGCGACAGCGGGCTGTCGTCGCTGCACTGCCTGTTTCCGCGCACGTCCGAGGCCGCGATCCTGGAGTCGGCCGGGATGATGCTGCGCGCCACCGTGCAGTTCCACTGGTGCAACCAGGGCTTTACCGACTTCGACGATTTCGTCTCGCGCATGAACCACGAGAAGCGCAAGAAGATCAGGCAGGAGCGGCGCCGCGTGCGCGATGCCGGAATCAGCTTCCGCTGGATCGGCGGCGCCGAGGCCAGTCAGGAAGACTGGCGTTTCTTCGTCGAGTGCTACAACCGCACCTACCGCAGCCACCACTCCACGCCCTACCTGAACCTCGCGTTCTTCCTGCGCCTGGCCTCTGCCATGCCCGAGAACCTGCTTCTGATACTCGGTTACCGCAACTCCCGACCTGTGGCGGCCGCATTCAACATCATCAGCCCGGTGGCGCTGTACGGCCGTTACTGGGGCGCGACGGAATTTCACTCCGGCCTGCACTTCGAAACATGCTACTACCAGGCCATCGAGTTCTGCATCGCCAACAGGATCGCGGGGTTCGAGGGCGGCGCGCAGGGCGAGCACAAGCTCGCGCGCGGACTGCTGCCGGTACGCACCGTGTCGGCGCATTGGCTGGCGCGGCCCGAGTTCGCGGACGCGGTGGCGAAGTTCCTGCAAAGGGAAGAGCGTGGCATCGAGCACTACGTCGACGAACTCGCCGAGCACAGCCCGTTCAAGCACACTGACAGCGTCGGGCTCTATGAGCCGGAATTAAAAGATTCGACGCAAAGATTCTCTTCAATACCCCCTCGAGGGGTGCGCAGGGGCGCAAAGAACAGCTGAAAGAGACCGATTGACCACGTCCTTGATAGGTGGTCGAACGGGATTGCTTACATGAGAACGAATAAGGATCCCCGAACAGGTGAAAATGATGTCCCCGATCTATACAGCCCCCTCCCTGAGGGAGGCGGAGAGGGCGGGGGTGAGGTGGGCGCATGGTCTTTGACTATTACAACCGTCTCTCTGCGAAAAAGCAGAGTGTCTACCGGCAGAGCGACGCGCTCACCGCGATCCGACTGCCGGATCCGCAGACTTTGCGCCCGGCCGCGCAGTCGCTGGTGGCTGCGTTGAAGTCCGAAGACCGCAACACCGTGCAGTCACTGTCGCAGCAGATTGCCGACGGCATCATCGCCCAACTCAAGGTGCCGCCGCTGCGCATCCAGGTGCTGGCGGTGCGGCCAAGCGACGATTGGGGCGAACTGCACGGACTGTACCTTCCCGAGGAGGACGGCAAGCCGGCGAAAATCCAGCTATGGATGCGCACCGCCAAGCACAAGCGCGTGGTGGCGTACAAGAGCTTCCTGCGCACGCTGCTGCACGAGCTCTGCCATCACCTCGACTACGAGCTCTACAAGTTTCCCGAGACTTTCCACACCGAAGGCTTTTACAGCCGGGAATCGAGCCTGTTGCACCAGCTTGTGCCGGCAACAGATGGACCGCGCAAGGCGGACTAGTGTCCTGATTCCGCTAATTCGTGGCTGAAAATCCGGCGAGAAACGTCCATACGGTGTTACGAGTCCTCGCCGTGCGCGTCGGCGCCCGGAACAGGGGCTCCTCTCTGGGGATCTGACCGCGGAGACATACGTAAGGCCGGTGTCGACCCGCTATTGGCCAGTTGCACGGTCGCATCCCGGCAAACGGGGCGGCTGTCGAGGCGGAGCACGGGGTCCAACGTTATTGGGGATGCGACCTGAGGTCAGACGCAAGAGGGATAGCCCGCCCACCCTCGATTTGCAGTCCTCAGTCCTTGAGCATGGGTTTCTCGCGCTCGATGGTGCCGCGCTGATTTTCCTCTCCCTGGCGCGCCGCCGCGGCCTTTTCGGCCTCCTTGGCCCTGGCTACCGCTTGATCATCGACAGCCGCGCTTTCATCTGCCGGACAGAACTGATCGAGCGCCTCGTTGTGGCACCAGTGGGCGTTGAAGCCATCGTTTCTCTTCACGCACTCGAAAATGAACTTGCCCATCTCATCTGTCCATGCGCAGTTCTGGCGCTTGAGGAAAAAGCGCTCGCGTGCGTTCGTGGCGCCATCGGCAAAGGCCGGGCCGCTGCAGATACCGGCCAGGATCAGGGCCAGGATCATGAACGCAACTCGTTGTTTCATAATGATTCCTTGATAAATGGAGAGCGGACGCCCAAGTGTCCCGGGCACGGAAACGCCGGCCACAGCGAAGGGCCGGGATTGCGCCAGAGTACCGTTTGCGCGGCGGCTCGAACGCGCTGATTCTAGGGCAAATCCGCTGTCCGGGGTCAAGGAAGCTCTGATCAAGTTCCGCGACGCGCGTTGCGCCAGGTGCGGATGACTGCTAGGGACGCCGGAGCGCGGAAAAGGGGCCCCTCCGGGGATGTGACCGCGGAGGCACGCACAAGCACGCGCATATTCGCCACGATGCATCCCGCTCCGGGGTCGCATCCAAGCACACAACGCTTGGAACCTGCTCCGCGCCTCAAGCGGGCGCTCTGCGTCGGCTCCTCCTTATGTGCGCTCCGGACTCGGCGGGCGTAGCCTCGGGGCGGGTAGGAGCGCATGGAGGCTGTGTCAGTCATGGTAAACGGAGCGCTTGTACGGCTGCTCCCGCAAGCACGGCTGCGACTCGTTAGCGGTACGCCCGTTTGCGGGAGCAGCCGTATGCCCCGCCCATCAACGTTAATCGCAG